>JAUPKT010000095.1 GCA_030837305.1 Thermodesulfobacteriota bacterium | reverse complement strand
GTGTCTTGGAAAAGAAAGCAGCGCGGTCCAGAGACTTCTTGGCGTTGATTGTGCTGGCAATGACGGCTTTTCTTTTCTTGTCACTTCTGTCCTATGACAGCAGGGACCCTTCGCTGAATTCAGCAACGCCTCGTCATGAGGTAACGAACCTATGCGGCCTTCTTGGGGCCTACATTGCTGACGGGTTAATCCAGTTGCTGGGGCTTTCATCTATGATGGCTCCAATGGGATTGCTTCTGATAGCCATGCGACTCTTGCGGGGTTCATCGCAGCCTTTACGGTGGTCGGATCTTGCTGCCTATTTCTTGCTGATCTCAAGTGCATCTACGCTGGTCGAACGGGTGCTCAGCCCGTGGTCTCCGAGCGTTTTCGGCATCCATCCCGGCGGAGCGCTGGGGGCTCTGATCCATGAATTTCTCGGCAGGTTTCTCGGGAGAGCCGGTGAGCTTGTCCTATTAACGACAACAATTGTTCTGTGCCCCTTGTACTTAAAGGGTATGGTTATACCGCTTCGACGAAGAATCTCTTCGGGATATCGATTCTTGGTAGACGGCTTGTCAAAGCAGGTGCGAAAGATTTTTGCACGACCAAAATCTCAGGTGTTATCAGCTCGGGAGCCTGCACAAGAACCGTTTGATTCAGGCAACTCTTCAGATACGAGGAGATCCAAGCTGAATGTAGGCACAGGCGACAACAAGTTGCAGCCCGTCAGAATGGAGGCCGGGTCTCATTTTGATGCTTCCTTGGGTGCTCTAACATCCCTCGAAAGACTCTCATGTCTCCCAAAGGACGATGCGTGGTGCACGAAACCATCTCTCGATAAAGAACCTTTACCAAGCATGCTCCATTCACAGGAATCGACCAAGGGATTGTGGGGCCGTGTCAAACCATTTCCTTGGAAGCCCCTCCACGAACAGCAGCCGAACCTAGAGAAAAGCACATCCTTGCTAGCCGAAGGCCATGATCATGCAACCAGTGAAGAAGTTGAGAGAGAGCCAAGCACCGAGGAATCACATTTCATCCCAGGGAAGTCCGAGTCTCAAAACGACTCTGGTAGAGACAGAGTGTCCATCAAGGTCTCTGAGAGGGCTGATGCGCAGATAGAGAAAGCCGTGCCTGAGCCTCAACATGATCTGGAACGGGACGATTACAAATTCCCTCCTTTAGATCTCCTTGACGAGCCACAGGTTTCGGGCAGGTCCGTGGACGCGGCTTTTCTGGAGGTCAACGCTCGTATCCTCACCCAAAAACTGGCGGAGTTGGGCATACAGGGCGAAGTGGTGGAGATTCATCCCGGGCCGGTTATCACTATGTATGAACTTGCCCTGGCGCCGGGCATTCCTCTACGCAAAGTTCTTAATACCTCTGATGATTTGGCCATGGCTCTCAAATCAGGCTCCACAAGAGTCGTCGCACCAATACCAGGTAAGGATACGGTGGGTATCGAAGTGCCGAATCTTCACCGGGAAATTGTTTATTTCCGGGAAATCATACAGTCAGAGGCTTTTGCCAAATCCCACGAACCTCTCAAGGTGGCCCTCGGAAAGGGCATAGATGGCGAGCCATTTGCGGCGAGTCTTACGAGAATGCCTCATTTGCTCATAGCCGGAGCCACAGGGACAGGAAAATCGGTGGGACTCAATTGTCTCATCTGTTCATGGCTCATGTGCTGCCACCCGGACGATGTGAAATTTCTCATGGTGGATCCGAAAAAGTTAGAGCTGTCCTATTACCAGGACATACCACATCTGATTCACCCGGTGGTCACGGAGGCAGAAAAAGTGCCCAAAGTCCTAAGCTGGGCAATTCGCGAAATGGAACGACGGTATGATCTCCTGAGTCTGGCGGGAGCCAAGAATATCGAGGGGTATAATCAGCAGGTCATGGCTGGCGAGATCGAGCCTGACGGAGAAGAAAACGCGCCCCAAAAGCTCCCGTATATTGTCATCATAGTCGACGAACTCGCTGAATTGATGATGGTAGCAGCCAAAGACATAGAAATCTCCATCGCCCGCCTTGCCCAGATGGCAAGGGCATCCGGCATACACCTCATCCTGGCCACGCAGAGGCCGTCCGTCGATGTCATAACGGGCGTCATTAAGGCAAATTTCCCTGCTCGTGTTTCTTTCCAGGTTTCAGCAAGACCGGACTCGAGAACGATCCTTGATACCATCGGTGCCGAAAATCTGCTCGGTATGGGGGACATGCTTTTTCTCCCGCCGGGTACGGCCAAAATGCGAAGGTTGCATGGAGCGTTTGTCTCCGAAAACGAAATCAGACGGATCGCAGATTTTATCAAGGCACAGAGATCGCCCGTGTACTTACAGGAAATCTCCCGCCATGTCTCAGAGGATGATAGCAGGGCTTCTGGAATGGATCTCATTGCAGACGAAAAATACGATGAGGCGGTGGAACTCGTCACGCGTTTGGGCCACGCTTCCATCTCTCTTATTCAGCGTCACATGAGGATTGGATACAATCGGGCGGCTCGCATCATCGAGATGATGGAATCTGAGGGAATAATCGGCCCTTCGGATGGGACCAGTCGCCCCCGAGAGGTCCTTGCGCGATCACTGGCGAGTGTCTCTCACAGTTCAGGGTTTCACCCGGCTTCAGTCTAGCCGGGGCAAGGCGCTATGTGCAACGGCACTGAACCTCTGTCACTACAACAATTTTTCGTTGATCTCCACTTTTGAACGGTTTTCAAGCAATTTGATCCAACCCTTGAGAAATTCCGTTTTCCGAACCTCGGATACCCAATTCTCGAACGCTTGAACATCTTTCTGGAACTGCTCTTCGCTTGCTTTCTCTATCCCGGATAATTTGACGATTAAAGCAGCGTTGGCGTCCGGAGAGATCAGCGGCCGAGGAAAGACCGGCGAAACCTCTGAAACAGTCGACAACATTTCAGTTACTTCGGGTGAACTTCCCAATTGGGGAACATATCCGGTCGTACGGGATATCGGATCTAAGGTCTCCCAAGTCAATCCCATCTTGACTCTCATTTCATCGGCTTTCTCCGGCGCTTCCTTCAAGGCCTTAATGAGTTCATCCGCTTTTCTCTCGGCCTCCATCAAAGCACGATCGTTCAAGAAATCCTTTGTGACTTGGGCTTTTACTTCTTCCAAAGAGGGCATTCTTTCTTTGTTCCTCTCCACGAGGGAAGTGATTACATAGTGATCGCCGCTTTTGATCATCTTTGATGTTTCGCCTGTCTTCAGGCGAAAGGCCTCCTCGATCACATCCTGATCTGCACCAACGGGATCCAAGGCTCCCATTTTGGAGACGAAATTCTGCTCCCTCAAGGAAAATCCAAACTTCTTCGCTTGTCCCTCGAGATCTTCTGTTCGATAGACTTGCTCGTAAAAATCTTCTGCAACAGAGGCAACTTTCTTTCGCGCTTTTGTTTCCAAAAGCTTTGCACGTATATCATCCCGAACAGACTCGAAGGTGAGCGCAACTTCCGGCTGTTTTTCCTCGACTTTGATGACGTGGTAACCCTGCTGAGTCTTCACCGGTTCTGAAACCCCACCCACCTCCAGCTTGTAGGCCGTTTCCTCAAACTCAGGGGCTAGTGTGCCTTTTGTGATGAAACCCAGATCACCGCCTTTGTCCGCAGTGGCCGCATCCTGGGACTCGGTCCTGGCAATATTTTCGAAATCTTCACCGGATTTAATGCGAGCTGATAGATCTTTTGCCTTCTGAAGGATCTCTGAGGAAGTTTTTTCATCAGAACCCTGCGGAATCCTCAATAAAATGTGCCGCACACGCAGCTTTTCGGGTATGAGGAATTCCTTTGGATGCATTACGAAATATTCGCGTATTTCCTCCTCGGAAACGTCAATATTTTTTTGGAGGTCAGACCAAGAGAACACTACGTATCTCAAATTAAGCGACTGGGGAATCTCGTATTTTCGCTCATTCTTGCGGAAATAAGATTCCAGGGCCCTTTGGTCAATTTCCTGAGTTTCTTTCACCTCGGCGTTCACTCGGAGTAAACCAAGTACCACCTTGTCATTTTGGAAATGCCACCATCGTTTTATCTCTTCGGGATCCGTCTTGACGGAGTCTGTGAGAAGCCTGACGAGCTGATCTTCCAGCAGTTCTTGTTTTCGAGTCTGTTCATACATGGTGGGAGTCAGCTTGATAGTTTGAAGATATGCCCTATAAATTCCCGGGTCAAACATTCCATCTCTCTGGAACTGGGGATTCAATTTTATGTCTCGAACAAGATCTTCATCCGTTACAATCATCCCGAGCCGAGAAGCTTCCTGCAGGATAAGCAATTGGTGAACAAGTCCCATGATGACATTTTTCTTTAGATTAACTTTTTCCACGAGGTCAGGCGGGAGGGCTCCACCGAACCTCAGACGTACTTTTTCCAATTCGCTTTCATAAAAGTTATAAAATTGGTCGTAGGAGATAACGGTTCCGTTGACTTTCGCTGCAAAGGTTTGACTTTTTTCCCCTGGCCCAGACCATCCATACCAAAAAACGAAAACGATTATAATTCCACCCAAGGCAACCTTTATGAGCCATGAGCGAGCGTGTTTTCTCATGAGATCGAGCACGGGGCAAACTCCTTTCCCTAACGAACTGTCCTGGCGATGATGATATGAGTTCCCTGGGGCAATGTCAATGGAAGTACCGGGCAGTGGTTGACACCTCCAGAGTGCTTTGTTACGATTTCACGTTCAAGACTCCCGGGAGAGGTGTATGACCGATGGCAGACGTGGAAGGAATGATTGGGGCGAGAGACGTCACAGGTCTCACAACAAAAAACACAGGCGAATTTCACCTGAAAGGTTGTGCCCATTTAGATTGGGGCATGAAAAACCGCCTTTCAAGAATTATTAAACCCGACACGGGC
>JAUPKT010000094.1 GCA_030837305.1 Thermodesulfobacteriota bacterium | reverse complement strand
TCCTCGAAAGCCATCCTGATGCCTTTGTTATCGGAGGGGCCGTCAGGGATCTCATCCTCGGCAAGCTTGAGACGGCTGATCTCGATTTGGCCATTGCTGAGAACGGAATTGCGGCCTCAGAACGCATTGCGTCAACCTTCGGTCGCGGGGTTACCTTTGTGCCCCTCGACAGGAATGCCGGAGTGGGGCGACTGGTAGTCTGGAAAGATTGCTTCGCCACGATCGATATCGGCTCGTTCAAAGGCAGCAACATAAGCGAGGATCTCTTGCATAGGGATTTCACCATCAACGCCATGGCCATTTCTCTTAAAGACTTTATGGCCGAGAACCCACGGAATATCATTGACCCACTGGGAGGCCAAGCCGATTTGTCCCAGGCCGTACTCCGAATATGCTCCCCAAAAAGTTTCTCTGATGATCCCTTGCGCATCTTGAGAGCGTTTCGGTTCACCACATTATTGGATTTGACCATGACGCCTCAGACGTCAGGACTCTTGGCAGCCGGCATTCCGGAACTCAGTTCCGTGGCCCCTGAGAGATTGAGGGATGAATTCTTTTTCATACTGTGTTCGAAGAATGCCTCAACCGGCTTGGCAGCGATGGAATCACACGGAATATTCGACGTGATCCTCCCAGAGTTAGTTCCTTCTCGCGGATTCCTGCAGAACGACTATCATCACCTCGATGTCCTGAGACACAGTCTGGAAACGGTAAGATGTCTTGAGACAATTCTTGAAGATTTACCTGTCCCATTGCGAGATCTCGATTCCACAGTCTCAGACTATGTAAATGAGGAGCCTGTTCGGGGAAGACCCAGGAGAGGGCTCTTGAAACTGGCGGCACTACTCCACGATTCGGGAAAGCCTCATGCAGCGGCTATTGGCGAAGATGGTCGACTGCACTTTATCGGACACGAGAAAGTGTCAAGAGACATTGCAAGGCAAATCATGGCACGCTTGCGAATGTCTCGTAGGGAGAGAGATTCTGTCGAGCTATGGGTGGGAGGACACATGAGGGCGTCCCTATTCACGCTGCCCACCATTTCTCTTCGGGCCATGCGAAACATTGTGAGGGATTTTGGTAATGATGTTATAGGATTAACGCTCCTGGTGCTTGCAGACACAGCAGCAACGAGAGGACCCGCAACCACCCCCAAAGAACCCGAGATTACAGGCCGTGGAGCCGCAAAGCTTCTAAGTTATTATTTGAAAGCGCCTGAAACGTCTGTAAAGCTGTTCCTCAACGGGACAGACCTCATTCAGCACCTTGGCATGAAACAAGGACCGGAAATTGGAAGAATTCTTCGGCTGTTGGCAGACATGCAAGAGGATGGGATTATCACATCACGGGAAGAGGCGCTTGCCGAAGCAAGAAAGTTTCTTCCCTCCAAGGTTATTTAAATCACACATACGCACCGTAATTTGATTGCACCGCACGGAAACAATTTCGATGGCACCCTTTCAGATGCCCAAGAGATCAATCTTTACCAAAATTACTCCCCAGATTCTCCTTAAGAAGATCGCCGAGATTCGATGCCACAACCTCTTGAGAGTGAACATATCCCCTCTGAGCGTCGTAACTCGAAGAGGCCTTTTCAAGACCTTTTACCGATAACGCGATCTTTTTCTCCTTTTTATTTACCTTCAACACCACTGCCGAGAGTTCCTCACCCTCCCGCGTAACATCGTGGGGCGAGTTTACCCTGTCCTTGGACAATTCTGAAACATGGATCATTCCCTCGATACCGTCCTCTATCTCCAAGAAAACTCCAAAGTCGGTGATCGATGTCACTTTTCCAGTCACTTTTGTGCCCGGAGGATACTTGTCCGGAATGGTCTCCCACGGATCTTCATGGATCTGTTTTATACCCAGTGAAAATCTCTCGTTATCTTTATCAATATTCAATACCACCGCCTGAACGGTCTGGCCCTTCTTATATAGTTCGCTCGGATGCTTGATGCGTTGCGTCCACGATATGTCCGATATGTGCACCAAGCCGTCTATCCCCTCGTCGATGCCCACAAATATGCCAAAGTCTGTGACATTCCTAATCTTTCCCTCGATCTTTGTCCCC
Organism: Thermodesulfobacteriota bacterium; assembly: GCA_030837305.1. Lineage (GTDB taxonomy): Bacteria > Desulfobacterota > Desulfomonilia > Desulfomonilales > Desulfomonilaceae > JAUPKT01. The sequence continues at coordinate 1,178 of JAUPKT010000094.1, read as the reverse complement.
TCGGGATATCTCTCGGCTATGACATCCCACGGATTGGGCTTAACCTGCTTCATGCCCAATGAGATTCTCTTTTGAGATTTGTCCACGTTGAGCACAACGACATCAACCTCTTCTCCAACTTGCACAATCTTTGACGGATGGCGCGTCTTCTTTGTCCAACTCATCTCAGATACGTGAACGAGTCCCTCAACCCCCTTTTCTAATTCCACGAACACCCCATAGTCGGTTATACTCACCACTGTGCCGATCCACTTTGAACCTATGGGGTATAGCTCATCGACTTTCTCCCATGGATCGGGTTGCGTCTGCTTCAATCCCAGAGAAACTCGGTCCTTTTCTTGATCGAACTTAAGTATTTTCACGGGTATTTCGTCGCCCACTTTAATCACGTCCGACGGGTGATTGATCCTTCCCCATGACATGTCCGTGATGTGAAGAAGGCCGTCAATGCCCTCCAAATCTATAAAAGCCCCGTAATCCGTTATATTTTTCACAACGCCTGTGAGTGTTTTTGATTCGGCCATGGCCTCCAAGATAAGGTTTTTCTTCTCATCCCGCACCTTCTCAAGAATAGGCCGACGTGAGAGGACTATGTTGCCGCGTTTGCGGTTATACTTGAGGACGTTAAACTCCAACGTCTCTCCAATGAACTTGTCAAAATTGCGAACCGGTCTCAAATCAACTTGGGAACCCGGTAGAAACGCAGCCACTCCTATATCCACCTGAAGGCCGCCCTTAACCCGGGCAGTAACCCTGCCTGCGATCGTCTTATCGGTTTCGCAAATGCCGGCAATTTCTTCCCATATCCGAATTTTATCAGCCTTACTTTTTGATATCCTGACCTGTCCGGAGGTTTCCTCAGTGTCTTCCAAAAACACTTCCACTTGGTCACCCACGCCAACAGTCAATTCGCCGTCCTCGCCCATAAACTGTTCAACGGGAATCTGCCCTTCAGATTTGGAGCCCACATCTATCATTACGAATTCGGGGGTAATCTGAACAACGAGACCAGTAACTACCTCTCCCTCTTGAACCTTATGGAAGCTGCTTTCCACAAGTTCGGCAAAATCTTCTTCCCGAGCAATTTCTTGTGTCTTTTCCTCCATTGACTGATTGTTATCGGTTTGGGATTCCAAGTTTTCCATCCGGTTGCCACCCCCAGACTCTTTCATGACGCT
>JAUPKT010000093.1 GCA_030837305.1 Thermodesulfobacteriota bacterium | reverse complement strand
GGTGGCTCTCGGCGGCAATGTAAGAGTGGGGCTTGAGGACAACTTTTACATACGCAAAGGCGTGATGGCGGCATCCAATGGGGATCTCGTGGAGAAAGCGGTCCGCATGATCAGGGATCAAGGTCGAGAGCCCGCTTCTGTTGAGGAATGCAGAGAGCGCCTCAGTCTTGTAAATAGGTAGCGTCTCTCTTCCCAAGAATGATCCGGGCACGGCTTTGCTTCGGTAGCCATCACGTGACCTTTTGTCAACGTGAATCCTCCATACCGTAGGCTAATCCACATGCAATACTACGGCAAAACAGTTGAACATTACCCAAACATTGTCCCCTTGTTTGATGTTCAGCTTTCGCCGGCTCTTTTCGGTCACGAGTGAGCACAATTCCGTTCCGTCTTGTACCCGTACAATAAATTCAGTCGTGATCTTCCCCCTGCGGATTTGGGCCACGCTGCCATAAAACGTATTCTCGGCTGTGCATAACGGCTCAATATCCCCTTTCTGCAAGATGACCCACGGCGCCTTCACCTCAGCAGTAACCAATGAACCCTCTCTTAGCCCAAGTCTTTTCAAGCTGGTGTTGGTGATCACAGAGGTGACGATATCACCGCCGAGAGTGACGAGTTCGACCAGGGATTGAATGTCTCCGCTCTGTATAGTGCCAATCTTCCCGAAAAATGCATTACGGGCACTGGTCTTCCTTTGGCTCTCTCTTTCGACGTAATGCCGTGCCACCTGATGGATATCTTCTTCAGAAAAGGCAATGAAAGATGCCGTAAGATTCGGATTCGAGTGGCCGAGCATTCGCTGCACCACCGGCAGAGGTACGTTGTTCTGCATCAGCTCCACGGCCCTGGCCCTACGAATGGCATTGGGCGAGCAGAGCGCAGGCGCAAAGCCGCATTCCGCGGCGCGTTCGTAAAACTTTCGTCGCACATGCCCTGCATCTACCTTCAGCAACCAGGCTTCCTCTCCACTGAAATCGGACTCTTCCAAGATGGCTTGAATCTCGGAGAGCAATTCCGATGAAATTTGCACCTCTCGCTTACACGCAGTGTCGGCAGTATCACCGAAGCCGTAAAGAATGACGGCCTTGGAAGTATCAATGTGTTTCTTGAGATCGAGGGCCTGCACTTCATTCAACTTCGCGGCAGTGTAGCGAATGAGAAGAAAGATTAACAGGATACGTTTTCTGGACTTGCGAACCTGGGAGCGCGTTGAAGCCTCTGACCAACAACGGAAAGCCTGTTCCAGTTTGGCCAACTCAGTGGGATCAAGACGCCGGGTTTCCTGCGAAACTGTGTAAATGCGAGCAGGATTCGGAAAGCTGGATCCTCCATGTTCGCGCCCAAAATCGGATGATACGAAGTCTCGACCAATAACCTTGCGCATACGTTTCTTTCCGTACTTTTCGGTTGCGGATGATTTCGTCCAACTCACGTATTCAGTGTACCACATACGCTGCTCTCAGCCAATGAAAGGCAACGGAAAAAACCTTGACAAGAAAAAGTTGAGACTTTAATTTGGTGGCACGAAAATGATGAGAAACATGCTACAATATAGCCGGCTCGAGTCAAACTCACGGTCTGGAGGCTCTGATGACTTTTCCCATCTCAGGCGTTGAGACGGCGATTTGGATTCCGCCCCTCGTGGGAATGGTGATCTCTTTTTTCACATCCATGGGGGGCATATCAGGCGCTTTTCTTATTCTACCTTTCCAGGTGAGCGTGCTGGGTTTCACAAGTCCGGCTGTGACCCCTACGAATCTCTTCTTCAACGTAGTCGGAATTCCCAGCGCTGTTTACAAGTACTTCCGCGAAGGGCGCATGAACTGGCCTCTGGCCTGGAATATTATCGTGGGAACGTTTCCCGGCCTCTTTTTGGGGGGAGTCATCCGAATCGTCTATTTGCCTGATCCCCGGCCTTTTAAGCTGTTTGCCGGACTTGTCCTCCTATACATCGGCGGTCGGATGCTCTACCAAGTCATCGCCCAGAGAGGTCAGGAGACTGCCGCCAGGACTGCGGAAACTAAGATGCGCCAACAAGCCGCAGCTCCGAAATCTGTAGATGCTGATTCGAATAAGCCCTCAGTCCGGACCATCAGGTGGTCACTCTCGCGCACGGAATATGAGTTTTTCGGAGAACGCTTCAGCTTTCATACAATCGGCCTTTTCGTGCTTTCCCTTGTCGTAGGATTGGTAGGCGGTATTTACGGAATAGGGGGTGGAGCGATCATAGCGCCTTTCATCGTTACCTTTTTCCATCTCCCGATTCATACCATTGCCGGCGCTACCCTCATGGGAACGTGCGTCACTTCAGTCGGAGGGGTGATTTTTTTCGAGTTCGTAGGGCCTCTTTTTGCTCAGGCCGGTGAAGCAGTGAGACCGGATTGGCTCCTGGGATTTCTCTTTGGCATCGGCGGATTCATCGGCATGTATTTCGGGGCTTCCATGCAGAAGTACGTTCCGGGAGCAGTCATACGGCCGATCCTGGCCGTTGTGATCAGCGGGGTGGGATTGCGGTACGTCTTCGGATATTTTCTCTAAGTTGATGTCATACCCAAAGGTTATCGCTTCGGCATGAGGGTTTCGGTACCTTTACCGTCGGCCCAGACACCTTTCAGGACACTATTTTCTCCCATTGAATAGGTGACGAGGCCGTCAAGTTCATCGGGGTTGGTGCCCCAGTTCACGTAGAGCGAGTTCCCCGAGATCATTCCTCGCCCAAAATGCTTTTTGCCGGCGATTTCCCACACCATTTCGTACTTATCCCCCACCTGTGAAATGACTGCCTTGCCCCGGTAACTCGTTCCGTTGGGGTTGGTGCCTTCCACGAAGTATTCCCCCAGTCTGAGGCGGTCTACTTTCGGTTGGTGACCACCAGGACGCGTGCCGGTGTCTGGAGGCAAGGAAAGTTGAATGTTAACATTGAGCGAGAGAGGAAACGAACCCAACAATCTGCCTTCCATCTGCGGGTGCTGGACTCCTGATGTGGCTTCTTTGGTCTTTTCATACACGTAATCATAGACTTCCTTAATAGTGACCACGCCATCACCATCGGTATCCGCTTCACCCCTTAAGCCCTTTATGAGAAAATATGTGAACAAACTGTTTCCCAATTCAGCCTTCTCGTTGGAAACCTCGTCAGCCCGGGAAGACGTTATGAAAACTTATCCTTCAGATTCCTTGAACTGACTCAAGAATTTTGTGAGCGATGAGGCACCGGATTTTGTCCCAGTTGTGGAGAAGCCGCCCGCATGACACGCGTCGGCAATGAGCACGACTCGCTTTGAATCGAGTTTTGTCACGAACCATTGTCGGTTCATATGAACTGAGGTAGCGGCCAGAAATTCCGGATCGGCATCATAGGTGAGAAAGAAAAATTCACCTGGGTTATTGTGGTCGTCAGCACCATGGCCGCTCAGGAAAACGATGACCGTATCGTCCTTACCTGACCGGCGCAGTTTGTAATAGAGGTTCTTCTCCACTTCTGTTCGAGTGGCCTCTTCGTTGCAAAGAAGCGTTATATGGACATTGCGGAAAAGCTTCTTCTGCGTCAGAAGGAAGTCAGCAAAGTCACGGGCATCTTTATCTGACACGGTCAACCTGGGAATCTTCGGATGACTATATCTGGAAATGCCCACAATGACGGCATACAGGTCTCCGACAGCTATTTCAGACGAAATTAGTGGCGGGGCTTGTTTCGTGTCAGCAGTTTGCTGGGCTTGTGCAGGCATGTAAGAGCACATTATGAAGAGCATCAACCACAATACTATCAGTGTCGCGGCTGCTGAATAGGCTTTCCCCATGAAGATCAAGAGTGCCCGTGATGGGTGGTGCGCCTTCATCTTACACTTTTCTGCGATGAATATTCACGATCTCTTGAGCAGTCCCAAAATGAAAAGCAACACAACTGCCCCGACTGTGGCCGATACCAATGATCCGATAAATCCGTGCATGAACCAACCCAGGTATCCGAAAAGAAAGCCGCCGATGTAGGCGCCTATTATCCCGATGACCAGATTGACGATGAGGCCGCCTCCTGACCCTTTCATGATTTGTTGTGCCAGCCATCCCGCCACAAGTCCTATTACCAAGAATCCGATAAATTGCACTGGTGTCTCCTTTATATTGTTTCAGCTATACCCGCGCACAATATATGGCATAAGGGTGCAGGTTGCACAGAGAATCTTTGCCATTCTTGACATACCCCTGCCGTTTCCAGTAAGCGTCCATACCGGTTCACCCCCAACCATGTGGGTAACGCTTCTGTAGGGGAGAGGCGCTGCCTCGCCCAATCGGTTCATTCCCACGCATGTGGGGATGTCAAGAACCAAATGACACAAATACCTTATTGAGGGCCACTTTCTGCCCTGAAGGCTCCCCTCGTATGACCCTCATGCCCCCATTCTTACCAGACCAAATTGTCAAATGGGGACAAAATGAAATTTTTTTTGGATGTTCCGGCAAGTGCAGCAAACCCCGCGCCGAGACACCTCAGAGGGGCTGAGCACCTTCCTCGAGAATATCAAGATACTGAGTATACACGTAGATCCGATCCCTGGCTTTACCGGTGATTTCTTTGACTAAGCCGATCTCTTCCAGCTTCTTTAGAGCTAATGTTACGGTCGGCTGAGATATTCCGACGTCCCGTGAAGCCTTGGGAATACTCAGAACAGGCTTTTCTTGAAGATAGGAATGGAGGCGGGAGACGTTCCCGGTCGTTTGACCCATAGCCTCGATGCGGGTCCGATCGTCGGCAAACAACTTCATAATTCGTTGAGCGGTCTTCACAGCCTGTTCCGCTGTTTCCTTTACTCCTTCGAGAAAGAAAGCCGTCCAGGCTTCCCAGTCCCCTTGGAGACGGACCCTTTGCAGCAGGTCATAATAGGTGTCCCGATGGTTCTTAAAATAGAGGCTTAGGTAAAGGATAGGTTCTGACAAAGCGCCTTCACCGCAGAGTATGAGACTGATCAGGAGTCTTCCCAGACGTCCGTTTCCATCGAGGAATGCATGGATAGTCTCAAATTGAACATGAGCGAGAGCAGCCTTGAGAAGCAGGGGTGTATGAGACCGCTGGTCATGGAAGTATTGTTCCAGGTCACCCATGCAACCCATGACCTGGTCCGGGGGTGGCGGAACGAATCTTGCGTTGCCTGGACGAGATCCACCAATCCAATTTTGGGATCTTCGAAATTCACCAGGGGCCTTCGTGCTACCACGCCCCTTAGAGAGCAGGATCCTATGAATTTCCCGTAATAACCGCAGTGAAAGAGGGAACCCCTCTCTCAACCGCTCCATTCCATGATTGAGAGCTGCAACGTATTGGGAGACTTCTTCCACGTCCTCTGCCAAGACACCTGGTGCACCTTGATATTCGTGAAACAGGAGGTCCGACAATGATGATTGGGTTCCCTCTATTTGGGAAGAAAGAACCGCTTCTTTTCTGACATAGAAGTAGAGAAACAGGGCAGGATCAGGTAGAAGGAGCGTGAGGCTATCCAGACGGCCCAAGGCTCGGTTTGCTTGCTCCAAGAGAAGGAGATCAATTTCCAGAGGCGGTTTAGGTGGGAGATTGAATGGCACAAAAGCTTCGAAGGATTCAGAAGCTGTGCTTTGTCGGAAAAATTTGCCCTGAAGACCACGATTCATAACCTGAATGCCTTATCAAAGAAGTCTTTAATACGATCTCAGACTATTAAAGCAGAACCCATTCTTTTTTAATAGCCAAATTTTGACCCGTGAAAATAAAGATGCTTGATGCTAACTGATGTCGGCGTAAATAGAGGACATCAATCCTTTAGGCTGCTGCTTGTTGGGCACAATATCGCCTCTCAAGAACATCAAACAGGCACATCTCTATTATAAGAAGGAGACCTGTGCCTGCTAATATGACATCTGGCGCTACGAACCATGGCTTGAGAACTTATGGTTCCGTGAGGACAAATGACTCCCTTTCCTCCAGTCTGAAGGCTATTGCTCTGCTGGTGGCTCCTTGAGACGCACCATCAGCCACTGCTCTGTGCGATTCTTCCCCAAATGGACCAAGACCTCAGTCTGATCTTGTGTAAGGTTATAGACACCCGTCTCCAATATGACCGCATTGTTGCCTTCATCCGCAAAAGTCCAGACAGCTCTCTGGGATTGCCTATCGACCATGCATTTGATAGGCTTGGTCACATCGTTTTCAGTATTGAAATAGGTTCCTTGGATTACTCCATCTTTGTTCACCGCAAGTTGCATGACCATGTTCGAAGCCCCTTTGTTGCCTTGAGACAACGCGAACACGCCGAGAGGCATCCATCGCTCGGGTTCATCTTTAACTGCCGGCGCTTGCGAAACGATATCATAGGCCTGGGTATAATACTCAGCGGCAGATGCAACCCGTTGGCCATTCAGGTACACAAAACCATTGTCATAATAAAAATTGTTGCCGTAGGCATAGTACAGAGGAGGCCCCCAGGCCCCAACCACCCATGAACTTAACGCAGCCCATGCCGCGGGTCTCCACCAGTAATTCCAGGGCTGATAGGGCCATATATTACTGTGCCAGTAATAGTTGTTCAGGTTGGGGTGGTTCGTATACCAATTCTTGTTAAACATGTTGTTATGTTGCTGAGAATAATTGTCCCGGATATGTTGAGCCGTAGCAACATTCATGGTCTTGCCGGGATGGCCCGCCTGACCCGCACCACTCCCCCCTTTGGAAAAGTGATCCAACGCCATTGCGCCCGCTGCCGCTCCAACGACCCCGGCGCCAATCTTGCCGCCCAGGCCGGACTTTGTCTGGCCAACATTCGTCTTAGGTAGTTTTAGAAAGTCCTGTAATTGCCCCGATGTCGGCGTGCCCTTGCCCGCTTGGCCAATCGACTGTCGGCCCTGAGGCGCCTGCTTCTTTCCCGTCGGTGCAAATGACGACCCTTTACCCGATGCATTAGGCTTATAAGACTGGCCTCCCCTTGACTTGGAAGACTGCATCGTACTAAATGATGATCTGTTCCCGGATGGAGCAGCCTGACTTGTCCCGCCACCGCTTTTGCCACCTACCTGGGTTCCACGGCCGGAAGACTGCATCGTATTGAATGATGGTCTGTTCGCCGATGGAGCAGCCTGACTTGTCCCGCCACCGCCTTTCCCGCTATAACCGCCTCCCTGGGCTCCACGACCGGAAGACTGCATCGTATTGAATGATGATCTGTTCCCGGATGGAGCAGTGTGACTCATTCCTCCACCGCTATTGCGTCCTACCTGGGCTCCACCGCCTTTCCCTGACTCACCTGGACCACGAGCCCCGGCATCACCAACTGATAGGGTCAAGATCGACACGAAAGCTATTACTATGTAACCTGCCAATTTCATGGCTCATCCTCCATTTCTGACTCGATCCGGTGTCTTGGCTCGCTGGTTTGAACTGGTCACCAATCGAAAACTCAACAGCCAAATAACTAACCAGCATCATTCTGAAAGAACTTGAGAAAATGGGTATAGCGCAGGACCTCTGGTACGAACGGGTCTACCCGTCCGTACCGTAATCTTCGTCCGAGAAATCATACGAGAAGCCTTTCAATGCTCTCTCAATTCTTCTTTTCAGACGGAATGAGGTCCTTAATCTTTTCCTTGACCTTTTCCTCTGGGGACTTGGCCCCTTCGGATTGTTCCTGAGCCTTTCCCTTCATCTTTTCGGTCTGCTGTTGCTGTTGAGGCGCCTGCTCTCGTTGATGCGGTGTTCGCTGTTGCTTTAGTTCTTGCTGTTGATGCTCTTCTCGCTGCTGGTCTTGACGTCGCATCGGTTCGGACTGCTGTGTTTGAGGGCGCATGTGCTCACCTCGCTCCTGTGAGGGACGCAACTGTTCCGTGGTTTGCCCGCCTTGCTTTGCACAGTCCTTGGCCTTTCTCTTTTCTGCCTCTTCCATGGTTTTGAATGGCCCTGCAACGGTGTCTGCCTCGATCACCCTGCACATTCCGGCCTTGTCCTTAACCACAAACCAATGTTTCTTCTCAGCCAGAGCAACCCCTGTCACCAGAGAAAAAATTATCACAACAAACATCACTGACGAATTCTTCAACAATCTACGCTTCATGTTTCGGTCTCCTAGTTGTCTACTAAGCTGGGGGATGGCTGTTACGGATGGCACCACCCCGAATCTGGGCGCCTAAAAGCCTCGCCTCCTCCACCAGTATCCGCCGCCACCGCCCAAAAGCATAATCAGTAAAATGACTACAACGATTGTTGTCAGGTCCATATCATCACGTCCTTTCTAAGGTCGAATTGGAAATCGGCCGATGACGCCCGATCCAGAGGTGAAAGGCAACCGGATCATAATCAGACTGGACCACACCCCAGCCCGCTTCTATCAAATCGTCTATTTTC
>JAUPKT010000092.1 GCA_030837305.1 Thermodesulfobacteriota bacterium | reverse complement strand
GACCCTCTTCATAGTTGCGAGTAAGTCCGGAGGAACCATAGAAATCGTCTCCCTCTACAGGTATTTTAGACAAAAGATGGAGAATCTCCTGGGATCAGCGGCAGGAAAAAATTTCATCGCAATAACTGACCCCGGGACAAATCTGGGCGCCTTGGCGGCCGACCATGGTTTTCGACGAATTTTCCTGAATCCTCCTGACATCGGTGGGCGTTTCAGCGCTCTGTCCTACTTTGGTTTGGTCCCTGCCGCACTGATGGGAGCCAAACTGGACCAGTTGCTCATGAGAGCTGCCCAGGCTACCGAGGCCTCCGGGCCCTCTGTCCGTGCATTGGAAAGCCCCGGGGCGTGGCTGGGAACTGTCTTGGCTGAATCGGCTCTTTCCGGAGTTGACAAACTCACCCTCATCATATCCCCTCGAATTGCCTCTCTGGGTTGCTGGCTGGAGCAACTTGTGGCAGAAAGCACCGGGAAGATGGGCAGAGGAATCATTCCGGTTGACGGGGAACCTATCGGAGATGAAAAGGCTTATGGGAAGGATCGCATATTCGCATACCTCAGGCTTGACAACGATTCTGGTTACGACGAGTCGGTGTCCAAGCTCGAGAAAGCGGGCCATCCTGTAATCACCTTGAGAATGCACGGTCCCTATGACGTAGGTCGCGAGATGTTTCGCTGGGAGTTCGCTACGGCCGTGGCCGGCGCGATCCTGCGCGTAAATCCCTTTGATCAACCAAACGTCCAGGAGTCAAAGGAAATCACAAAAAAGATGTTGGAGGAATTTGTCGGCCACGGCAAGCTCCCGGAAACCGACTATGTCTCACCAAACAATCCCGATCTCTCTAAAATCGTCGGGGAATTCCTCGGTAAGGCCGGCCAAGGTTCTTACCTGGGGATCAACGCATTTATCGACCCAACACACACCAATACGTCCATTCTCCAAGAGGTGAGGGGGCGCCTGGCGAGCCGCGACAAGTTGGCAACGTGCTTGGGATTTGGACCTCGTTATCTCCATTCCACCGGGCAAATTCACAAAGGCGGTCCCAAGAAAGGTCTATTCATACTGGTCACCTCCATGGACAAAGATGAAATACATATACCAGGAGAGAAATACTCATTGAATGTCTTAAAAATGGCACAGGCGTTGGGAGATTTTATGGCTCTCAGAAACAAGGGCATTCCCGTCATGAGGATTCACATGCAGTCCGAAGATGAAATCGAAAAACTTGCAGGGTTGTGAGAGGGGACGTCATGAACTCAAACGGTTTGAAACTAGGAAAGGGCGGGGAAGCCTCGGAATATCAGAAACGGATAGACAGGATTGATACCGTGATCCTGTGTATGGCTGAAGTAGAAAAAATGATTGGCGAATTAGGCAAGGATCTTCTAAGCGATAGCAGGGAATCCGTTCAGCCGACCATAACAACACGGGACTCCAAAAGACCTGCATGGGAGGGAATGACCTGCCCCTGGATACAGAAAAGACGTTATCCTTAACCGGGGACAAAATCGGAGAGGAAGCAGGGAGCTAGGCAAGGAGCAAGGAGCCTACCTGATAAACCGAGAAAGACAGAGCAAAGGCAAAGGATACCGAACCGACCAGGACGAACAAGGCCCATCCCCAGCTTGATTCTCTCCCTATGGTCACCAGGGTCACCATGCACGGGGCGTAGAAGAGAATGAAAATGAACAAGCTCAGGATTGCCGGGAGCGTATAAACCGGGTCTGCAGCCAAGCGCTGACTTAATGAGGAGGCCTCCTCCGGGTCAGTATTGTTCATGGAATACGCAGTGGCCATGGTCGATACAAAGACTTCCTTAGCCGCAAAGGCACCAAGTAAAGCGATGTTTACCTGCCAAGGGAATCCTGCAAGCCTCGAAAGAGGCTCCAGCCCCACTCCGATGCGCCCGGCAATGGAGTAACGCAGAGCGGCTTCGTTTTCATCTGCATCCACGTTCCGCAATTGAGATTCTAGATCCGCCTTCAATGCCTCTCTGCCTGGGTCCTCTGGGCTGGAGAGTTGCTGCAGTGCACGAGTGAAGTCCTGTCGTTCCCGATCAAATCCATTGCGGATATCCGATGGCAACTGAGGAAATGTCATGAGGACCCACATGATCACTGATATACCGAAAATAACGGTGGCACACTTCGTGACAAATTGCCGAACACGATCCCAAGTGTGGATGGCAATTCCCTTCAGCGTGGGCAAACGATACGGGGGAAGCTCCATGACAAAAGGAGTGCTAGGGCCCTTGATGACGGTCCACCGCAGCAGTCTGGCCATTACGAGGGCCGTAAGCCAGGCCATTCCAACCAGCATCAGCATGGCCAAAGCCGGAGAAGAGGGAAAGAATGCGGCGGTGAGCATTATGTAGGCAGTGGTCTTGGCGCCGCATACCATGAAAGGCGCAGTAAATATCGTGGCTAAACGCTCTCGCGGGCTCTTGAGCGTTCGAGAACACATTATCCCCGGTACGGCGCAGCCCCCTGGAATGCCTCCTGACATGATGAACGGCATTACGGAAGCGCCGTGCAATCCAAATAACCGGAACACGCGGTCCAGCATGTACGCAACACGTGCCATGTATCCCAGGTCCTCAAGAAAAACAAGCATGGCAAACATGATAAGTATCAACGGGGTAAAACTTAACACCGCCCCAACACCGTCAACTATGCCGTTGACCAAAAGGGATTGAAGAAGCCCGGGGCCGACAATGGAGCCAATCAGCGACCCCAAGAAAGCGAACGCATTCTCCAAGAGTTTTTTGGGGAATGCCCCCACATTAAATGTTACATAGAACATCAACCATAAGACCAGGACCATCAGAATGGGGCCGGCCACCCCATGGGTTACCACACGATCCACGTGATCGGATACATCCAGACGCAGGTCCTGCTTTCTCTTTATGACTCCCTTGCGCAGAATAGAGTTGATAAAGCCATAGCGATAGTCCGCAACCAAGGCCTCGGGATAGGTATTGAGCGTCTTCTCTGTATGCGCGAGCAGCTTTTTCACCATGGATTGAAGTTCCACACCCAAAGGACCTGCAGATTCCCCCTGTTTGACGATATTTTCATCGTCTTCCAAATACTTCACTGCTATCCATCTCGCCGGATATCGATCAGTCATAAACCCTGCTGCCTCAATCTTGGCAACCATCTCCCTCAGCACGGGATCCAGATCATGACCGTACGAAATCTCCAGCGGTTTCCACTCTCTTGTGGACTTTAGGGCTAGATCCACAACCGCCTGCATCAATTCGTGTTTTCCTCTCCCAATCCGGGCCACGCACTCCACAACTGGCGCACCAAGGGCTTCAGACAGTTTCTTGGAGTCAATCTTAATGCCCTTCCGCCTCACTTCATCCATCATGTTGAGGCCGATCACGGTGGGTACGCCCATTTCAAGCAACTGAATGGCGAGATAAAGGCTTCGCTCCAAGGCCGATGCGTCAAGCATATTAATGACCACATCAGGCCGCTCCTCAACAATCACATCCCGAGCGACTATTTCTTCAGGTGAATAGGAGGTGAGAGAATAGGTTCCCGGTAAATCTATGATCCTGAGTTGGTGTCCGTCAACCTGATAACTGCCTTCCAATCGTTCGACGGTTATACCGGGATAATTTCCGACTCGCGCGGCGGCGCCGGTTATCGCATTGAACATGGTGCTCTTGCCGCAATTGGGCTGACCGGCTACAGCAACCGAAATTACTTCCGCCATGTTCAGTTTTCCGTATCAACAAGGATGAAATCAGCCTCACTGTTCCTCAGCGTCATAGTGAATCCCTTTAACCGCACTGCCACCGGGTCACGTAGAGGGGCTCTCCCCACGATCATGACATCAGTTCCCGGAACAAGTCCCATATCGCGTAAGCGCCGACCGAGTTCACCGTGCGCGTTCACCGCCCTTATTCGTCCTCGTTGATTCACTCTCATTCTTCTCATCGGAACGACAGTCATGTCTGTTCTCCGCTCTGTGTCCGTCATCCATTCCATTACCAATCCACCATTATTAATTGGACGACTCCAAGCAAAAAGTTACTTCCTGCTCATTAAGTTAGCCACCTCTAATTTGATGTGTCAAGGGAAATTTAATGGTTTGTCGTGTCGTTGACAAAAAAGCTCGTTGTACAGATACTTCTTAAAACAGAGGAGCAACACAATGAACCCCTGCCGGTAGGTGACGGGATCACGCTCGATCTCAAACGCCGGGTGCCGCAATCGTTGGTTGGCTCAAGCTCGATAGGGAAGGGGATTCTCACG
>JAUPKT010000091.1 GCA_030837305.1 Thermodesulfobacteriota bacterium | reverse complement strand
TGGTATGTGGGGGGTCTGGGGTCAAATCTTGATTTGTGAATTGCGGCCTTCCATGGCGTCTAAACCACGTGGGTTGTTGTGATTGTTCGGACGATCCGATGCGCTGCAGCACCCTCGCCGTAGAGAGACGGATGGTCCACCGGTGGCTTGAACGTGCGAACCGCGCGAAGGATCTTTTGGGGATCTGCCCCGGGCAGGACATTCCAGCCGGCCTCAACGGTCTCCACCCACTCGGTTTCATCCCGCAGTGTGACGCACGGGACTTCCAGCCAGTAGGCCTCCTTTTGCATGCCGCCCGAGTCTGTCAGGATTATGCGAGCCGATTGTTCGAGGGCGATCATCTCGAAATAGCCCACCGTGTATGGACCAGGATCTCCTTGATGGCGGCCCCTGGGTTGGTTCGGTTGTGCTCGGCAATGGCACGGGACAGGGGCGCCGCCTTTATGAACTGGGGCCTGGCGCCGATGATGGTGGCTATCTTCATTGTTTTTTGGCAGGATTGACAGGATTTTCAGGATTTTTTGTTTGCATTTTCATTTTCTGGACGAAAATGAAAATACCAAATCGCTTCGCGAAAATGACAATATCCTGTTAGTCCTGCCTGCCCCGTAGGTCCACCGGATCGTACTGGGGTTGATCCTGTCTAAGGGGTCCTTGGTCCGCTCTTCGTTTTCTTCGTTACCTTCCGTGAGATGCTCTTCAGGCAGCCATCCGGAGGTCAAGTTTGGCTATGCGCGAGCGGACCGGTTTTAGGTCGATAATGTTGACGTAAACGATTTGATTATCCGCTTCAGCAACACCTTGTGCGGTTTTTTTTGCCCAATGATTAAATTCCTCATCCCCTTCAATATTCATCACCACAAGCGCATTATCGGGTATTTTTTCTGCAAAGTCAGGGTGCTCCAGGACATACCTGTCAAACTCCTTGACGAGCTGAAGATTTCTTTCCACAAATCTGCTATTTTCTTTCATGGAAAATCTCCTCTCAAAAACCTGTCCCTGTACAACGCCCAATTTTCGTTAATGTCATCATCCGCCACGGCCAAAGCCTCTTCATAGTCAAGGAACAAATTCATTTTTCTGCATTTTCCCGCCACATTGTAGCAGTCTTTGTGTGCATACCCATGCGCACAATCATACCGCAATACCTCTTTCCAAACAGCCCCGCATTTGATCTCCAACTGTACCATAAGTTTTACTATCTTGCCATGCTCTGAAACATGATGATGCCGCTTTCTTGCATCAATATCAAGCAATATGAGATAGCGCTTCTCTTTCACGATGTTCTTTTTTACAGAAGGCAACGAAGAGAACAAAGTTTAGGCAGGATTGACGGGATTTTCAGGATTAGGGACTACGTTGTGGGGGACGTTGTTACATTATGAAGTTATGAGAGATATTCGCGTATAATTTCAGGGTTGTCAAGAATTTTTTGCCCTCTATCTCTACAATCGCTCACGCCACGTCCACTTATTGAAAGAAGTCTTGCCAATTCCTCCCCACTATAATTCAATTCATCCACCGCCAAATAACATAACGCCGCCCTCGCGTGGCTTATATCTCTCTTTCTCCGCTTGGATGCCAATTCATCAGGGGTGATCCTGAACCTTGAACAAACTCTGGAGACCAAATCATCCAACGAAACATGCCGCTGCGCTTTGTGATTCATAGAGTCACTGCCTTCTTTTATGATACTCGAAACAAAGTTCCCGCTGCCGAGGATCCTCGCATCACCTTTTTCGCGCTCTTCTTTTGGCCGACCAAGGAGGCCTGTCTTGCTGCCCCCTGCGCTTCTTACCAGGCCACCTCCCTGAAACTCCGGTCTTCTCCTCTGATCTATCCCTTTTTCGACAAATTCCCTGTATCTTCGGCGGGCGACTTTTTGGGTTTCACCGAAATGGAGGAGGACATCTTCGATGGTCTTTTCAGCTAAGGACTTATACTGGACAGGATTAACAGGATTTTCAGGATGTTTGTTGTCAGACCCTCCGTTTTGGACCTCTGACTTCTGACCACTGGCTTCCGGAATCAGAGGATTCTTGCACCGAGCGAGGATGGCGCTGTGGCCTGCCCAGGGGTATGTGTCGAGTTCCTTCAGGTCGTTGACCAGTTTTGCCCGTAAAGGATTGAGATGGACGTATCGGATCAACTCCAGGAGGTACGGGTCTTCCTCGCAGATGATGGACTTGTATCGGTTCTGAAACAGATGACCTGCCCGTTTGTGTCGCTTATTAAAGGTGATGGCATATCCTGTCATGAGACGCCGCATGACCTTGCTGAGCGGGGTCTGACCAGTGCGTAAAAGCATATGGAAATGGTTCGGAATCAAGGCCCAAGCGTAACATTGGGTTTGGGTTTCTTCGAGGATGAGAGCGAGTCTTTCCAGGAAAGATTCTCGGTCCTTGTCATCGAGGAAGATTTTTCGTCGTTCGATGCCCCGGGCCATGATATGCTGGAGCAGGCCGGGGGCGTCTAATCTGGATTGGCGGGGCATTTATTCTGAACCGCGAAGAAACTCAAAGGGCGCCAAGGCGGATGTTTGTTGGCTTGTTTTGATCTCTTTTCACAGGGCTTTTTTATCAATTCCAAGCTGCTTGAGGACCGCTGAAATAGTGCCTGCTTTTAGGTCCTTTTCCCCCCAATCAGGAATCGTTGTTCCTCTGCCTGTAGCTGGATTAACCCACTTTCGATGGGATCCGCCGCCGCGACGCGCAATCTCATGACACCCAGTGCGACACAGCTTCTTGGTCAATTCTCTGCATTTCACGCCTCAGCCATCACCAAAGACTCAAACAGCACTGGGGACTCGCCGTGACCGGCCATCAAGTTCGCTGGGAACTGCTTTCCCATATCCTCATAGAGTTCGACAACCGCAGCAAGGGCATCGTGAACACACGTGTTCAGATCGTCGAGGCCGTCGATTTCGGTCACCAGTTCAGGAATCAGAGGACTGGTTATCGTCCAACCGCCTTCGTTCTGTGGTTCAAGAATTAGAGGGATTTTCATCATTGTTTTCATAAACGACAACCTCCGCTTGCGTTAATCTGGGGGACGTCCGTTAATGTTCAAATAACTTTCAGTGGAACCTCGCAGGCGACGGAACCCTCTGAGTGGA
>JAUPKT010000090.1 GCA_030837305.1 Thermodesulfobacteriota bacterium | reverse complement strand
CGCTGCACCGATGTCGCCGGATCTCATCAGATTCTATCACGCCATAGGGATTCCCGTACGTGAGTGCTACGGGATGACTGAAATGAGCGGGATATCCTGTATACCTCCCGGGGATGAAATCAAGATAGGCGGGGTCGGCAAGCCGATATCAACGGTAGAAATAAAATTGGCTGAGGACGGGGAAATCTTACAGAGAGGTGACCCGGTTTTCGCGGGATACTACGGTAACCCTGATGCAACACGGCAGGTAATTATTGATGGATGGCTCCACACGGGGGATGTGGGAGAGTTCGACGAACATGGACACCTCAAGATCACAGACCGCAAGAAGGACATCATCATTACGGCAGGCGGAAAGAACATAGCGCCGTCCGAGTTGGAGAACAGCCTTAAGTTCAGCCCATTCATCAAAGAGGCGATTGTTATCGGTGATCGCCGCAAGTATTTGTCATGCCTGATTCAGATAGAATTGGATAATGTGGCTCACTGGGCACAGAGCAACCGCATTGCGTACACCAACTACAAGAGTTTGGCCACGCATCCTGAGGTGAAGAAACTGATTCAGGGTGAATTGGAGAAAACGAACAGCAACTTTGCGCAGGTGGAAAGGATAAAAAAATTCGCGATACTCGACAAAGAGTTGGACCAGGATGACGAAGAACTCACTGCAACCATGAAGGTAAAAAGATCGAACATCGAGAAGAAGTTCAAGGATATCATAGAGTCCATGTATTAGTTGTCCAGGGGTATGGGCCAAGGCTGAGGTACAACTCAGGCCTTGTTGCACGGGTCATGACGAGAAACTGAAGGAGCGTGCACGGTTTGACTGAACAGGTAATTTACTTTTTCCAGCTTGTTATCTCCGGCGTTGCCGTGGGAAGCCTGTATTCCCTTGCGGCCTTGGGATTTGTCCTCATCTACAAGGCAACGGACATTATGAATTTCGCCCACGGAGAAGCCATGATGTTGGGCGCATTCGTTTGTTATGCGCTCATCGTGGCGGGCATTCCGTTTTATGGTGCCATGTTGATCACCGTGGTAATGGCAATGGCTTTCGGGCTGGTGACGGAGCGACTCGTGTTGCGACCTATGATTGGGGAACCGCAATTTGCGGTGGTGATGATTACCATAGGTTTGTCGATCTTTTTGAGGAGTTTGGCCGGCATTATTTTTGGTCATGACAATAAGATATTTCCTTCACCTTTTGCTCAGGAGTCTTTGACCCTCTGGGGTTTGGTTCTCTCTCCGACTCATTTGTGGGCAATGATCGTGTCGGCTTTCATGGTTTTGGTTTTCTTTCTGTTTTTCAAATATTCACGGGTGGGGCTTGCCATGCGTGGAGTGGCCAATGACCAGGACACGGCGATGCTCATGGGCATTAGCGTCAAGAAGGTTTTTGCATTGACCTGGGGAATAGCGTTTGGCGTAGCAGCCGTGGCCGGCGTCTTTCTCTCTAATGTGATGGTTCTGAACATCGCCATCTGTCTCGTGGCAATCAAGGCCTTTCCTGCGGTCATTCTCGGGGGGCTGGAGAGCATTCCCGGCGCAATCATAGGGGGGTTGGTCATAGGCGTACTCGAAACTCTGGTGGGTGGGTATTTGGACAAATCCCTGCCGGGCGTCAAAGATTTGACTGCTTTTGTGGTCCTCTTCCTGGTGTTGATGATCCGGCCGTATGGATTGTTCGGCAAACCTGAAATAGAGCGAGTCTAGGGATTGAAGAAACATGAGAAGCAAGACCTTTAGAGAATCCTATCGAGAGGACATGAGGATTTTCCAGACAATCTGGGTAAGGTCTTGGTTTGGAATTTTCTGCCTGATCTTTTTGTCATTACCCTTTTGGGCTGATCCGTATATCATTTACATGGTGAATATCTCCGGGATAGCCATAATCGCTGCGTTGGGCTTAAACATTTTGACCGGACTTACGGGTCAGATCTCTTTGGGTCACGCTGCTTTCGTTGCATTGGGTGCCTACACGTCGGCAATCCTCGCTTCTCGCTTAAACATGCCTTTTTGGATAAGCATTCCGGCAGGAGGTTTCATTGCGGCGCTCTTTGGGATTCTCCTTGGGTTCCCCTGCCTCCGCCTGAAGGGTCTGTACCTTGCCATGGCCACCATGTCCTTCGGTGTCGTGGTGGAATACATGGTCACCCATTGGGAGGGTTTGACCATGGGTGTCCGAGGCATTTCCGTCCCCGCTCCTGCCCTGTTCGGTTACCCTTTGGGGGATCAGTCCCGGTTTTTTTATGTGACCATCTTGTTGGTCGCTGTACTGACCCTGACCGCAAAAAATATAGCGCGAACCAGAATGGGGAGGGCTTTTGTTGCCATCCGTGACCGGGACATTGCTGCAGAGGTAGTGGGTGTCAATCTCACCAAATACAAGGTGATGGCATTTGCCATCAGCTCCTTTTACGGGGGTATTGCCGGCGGCCTCTATTCTTACGTGACGACATACCTACATCCGGAAAATTTTAATCTCTTATTATCAATAGAATATATTGCCATGATCATCGTCGGGGGACTCGGTTCAATTCTTGGATCCATCATCGGCGCTGTCTTCCTCACTGTCATGCCCGATATCATTAAGAGCGCCGCGGATATTATGGGGCGGCATTTTTCATTTCTTCAAGGCCGTTATGACGAGGAGTGGAACGTGGCCGCCTTCGGCTTGCTCATAATGATCTTTCTCATCGTGGAACCGAGAGGCCTTAGCGGCATTTGGTCTCGCATCAAGACCAGTTTCAGGAACTGGCCGTTCACTTATTGAGTCAGGGCCCGGTACACTCGATGCCGAACTCGCCCTGGTCTCCCTCAATCTCGGTAATGAGCCATGGTATCTGTCTTTGCAAAGAAACGTTCAATGACCAACAAAGGAGGGCTAGAGAGCATGAAAGCAAGAAAAAGATTTTTCCTGACCGCGTGTCTGCTGGTGTGTCTTGGAATTTTCCTCGGCATCAACGCATTCGCAGATGTGCGGGGCGTAACCCAGGACTCGATTCAGCTGGGAATGATCCTTGTGAAGACGGGCCCTGTGGCTGCACTGGGACTTCCTGAAGGCTGGGGCATACAGGATACGTTTAACCACATTAATGAGACTGGAGGCATTAACGGACGAAAAATAAACTTGATCTGGGAAGACGATCAGTTCAAGACTCCCTTGGCTATCTCAGCATTCAATAAGCTCATTTTTCGAGACAAGGTGCTTACCGTGACGACCATGGGCGGCACCCCGCAAACCATCGCCCTGTTCGACCTTATTGACAAGCATCAGGTCGTTAACATTCCCAACGCGTTGGCTGAAGAGTTTTTCAAGCCTCACAAGCCGTATGTCTTCGTGTTGGGGGCATCGTATGAAACACAGATAGAACTGATGTTTGACTACATCATGAATGATCTCAAGGCCAAGGATCCGCGCATAGCCGTTGTGTACGCCGAAACAGAGTTTGGGAAGAAGGGGCTGGAAGCTGCCAGGCGGCGAGCGGACCAGTATGGGATCAAACTGGTTTCTGAACTCGTTCTTAACATAGGATCAGTCGACGCAAGCTCGCAGGTACTCTCGCTCAAGAAGGACAATGTGGATTACGTGGTTACCTGCAATCTTGTTCCTCCGATTATCACTTTCTTAAAAACCGCAGAAAAATACGACTATTGGCCGACCACGTTCGGCATAAACTGGTCGTGCGATGACATGGTTGTCAAGGCATGTAAAGCAGCGGCGAAGAACTACATTGGAGTCAATTTCGTCGGTGGATGGGATGAGACGACGCCCGGAATGATTTTGGTGCGGGACCTGGCGAAAAAAAACGATCGTGACCCTGCCAAGATGCTCACTTCCCTGTACACCATGGGCGTAGGTACTGCTTTGGTCTTGGCAGAAGGCATGAAACGGGCAGGACAGAACTTGACGCCGGAGACGTACAAGGACGGCCTGGAAACCCTCAAAGATTTTGAAACAGGAGGGATTGTCCCACCAGTCACCTATACGAAGACAAGTCATGCCCCTACGACGCTTTCACGTCTGTACAAGGCTGACCCAGAAAAAGGAATCATGATACCCATTACCGACTGGAGGTCTCCAAAAGAGATGAAATAAAAGAGGGCTCGTGATCCTTGGCACGGACTTCTCTATTCGCCGTGATCTTGGGTCTTTACTTCACGATGAAAGGGGACCCGAGCTATGGGATTGCTCACAAGGAGCGTTTGGACATTTCCTTTGCCTGTATTTCTGCGAGAAGGCCCAATACGGCCTGGTAGTGTTCCTCGCTCTCCATACGCTCCTTGAAAATAACCGCTTCGTGATCAACCCATTGTGTGAGACCGGCATCCATTCCGCCAAGCAGCAAGGCCTTGGCATGTTTCAGAGCCTCGGTAGGTTGTTCTGCTATGATGCGTGCGAGTGACCATGCCTCAGTCAGAAGTTCGTCGGGTTGCACCACCTTGTTGACCAGTCCCATGCGCAGTGCTTCGTCTGCGTTTATGATTTTACCGGTGAATACCAGTTCAGCCGCCAGCCCGTACCCGATTAGTCGGGGGAGAAGGTAACTACTGCCAAACTCAGGTGTCACTCCAACACGAACAAAGGCCGCAGAAAATTTCGCTTTCTGAGAGGCTATACGAATATCGCAGGCCAGCGGCATCGTCATGCCCCATCCGACAGCCACTCCATTCACCGCAGCGATGATGGGCTTAGAAAAAGAAAAAAATGCCTGGGCCAATTCCGGACCACCATACTGTGCGGTCATTCCGGATTGTCGGAAATCTTCATAGAGCGATTTGAGCTGCTTGAGGTCTGCCCCAGCCGAAAAAGCTTTTCCGGCACCGGTGACTACAACCACCTTTGTGTTGGAATTGGCTTCCAGCTCTTTCAAGACCTCGGTCAACTCGATCCGCAGCTCATCGTTGACTGCGTTGAGCGACTCGGGGCGGTTCAGGGTCACGAGAGCGACTCCAGACTTTTCTGTAAGAAGTATTGATGACAGTTGCATGAATAACACCCCTTGGCCGCAATGCCTGTTTATTTCAAGAGGAAGATTTGTACACTGTACATCATGTCATGCTGTTTTTCATTCTGATTCTCGTTGAAGAATGGGCCTTGTGGAATCAAGGAGAGGGGTGTTATAAATTCATCAATTATCCTTGCCGCATCCTCTGAACCCCGCACGCTGCGTGCCGAAAGGCGATCCCCATGCATGATGAGGAAAAAACCAAAGAACAGCTCATAACGGAGCTGACGTCCATGCGCAGGTCGGTGGCGGAGCTGGACCGCCTGGTCAGAGAATTGCGCTCTGAGAGCTATCTCGAGAAGAGCGAGGAACGGTATAGAAGGATATTTGACTACGCCGGCGTGGGGATCGACTTGGTGGACAAACATGGCAAAATAGTTGAAATGAATCAAGCTCTTGAGAAAATGCTTGGCTATTCTGTTGATGAGTTACGCGAACACACCTTTCAAGAAATCACCCATCCCGGAGACAGAGAGATTAGCAGACTCAATTTAGAAGCTCTCATTGCGGGAGAGATCGATTCGTACAGAATTGAGAAGCGTTACATAAGGAAAGATGGGGGCGTCGTGTGGGCCGACCTTTCCGTCTGTGGGATCCGAGATGAAAAAGGAGAGCACGGCGCCAATATTGGAATAATCGTCGACATCACCGAGCGCAAGAAAATGGAGAACGAACTCAAGCAGAACCATCGCCGGTTGGAAGAGTCGCAGCGCATTGCGCATATAGGAACCTGGGAATGGAATTCGGTTACCGGTGAAACGTACTGGTCTGATGAGGTATATCGGATTTTTGGTCTGCAGCCAGGATCTGTGACGCCTTCGTATGAACTCGCGAGGGATCTCACGTTTTCGGCAGACACCCAGATGTGGGAAACGGCTATTAACACGGCTCTTGAATCGCAGAGTGTGTTTCAACTTGAGTATCTGGCTTCGAGACAGGATGGTGAGGTTATTTGGGTTCGAAACGAGGGCGAGGTCGCTCGGGATATGGATGGGAGAGCAACGGGAATTTCTGGTACAGTCCAAGACATCACCGAGCGCAAAGACATGGAGGCTCAGCTTCTCCAGGCCCAAAAAATGGAGGCTGTGGGCACTCTGGCCGGCGGGATAGCCCATGACTTCAACAATGTTCTCCAGGCAGTGCTCGGCTACGCTGAGCTACTCATTGGGCGTCAGAAGCCCGGCTCCCGGGATGTGGAAGATCTGCGCAAAATATACGCCGCGGGCATGAGGGGCGCTGACCTCGTCAGAAATCTCCTTACCTTCAGTAGAAGAGTAGAGCCAAAAATGCGGGTGATGGATCTGAATCTGGAGGTCATGGAGATCCATAAACTGCTGTCCCGGACCATTCCCAAGACCATAAAGATCCTACTTCGATCCCGAGGTTATGTGAATGACATTATGGCCGACCCCTCCCAAGTGGGTCAGATTCTCATGAATCTTGCAGTAAACGCCCGGGATGCCATGCCTGAAGGGGGCACGCTGACCATTGAAACCGAGAGTGTTATCTTGGATGAGGCTTTTTGTAGGACCCATCCCGGGGTCAAGCCCGGGCTGCACGTTTTGCTTACGGTTTCCGACACAGGCCATGGCATGGACAAACATACCGTTGAGCGTATCTTCGATCCATTTTTCAGCACCAAGGATGTCGGAAAAGGCACAGGATTAGGATTGGCAACCGTGTATGGTATCGTTAAAGAGCACAAGGGTCATATCGTGTGCTCCAGTGAACCGGGCCAGGGGACGGTATTCAGAATTTACTTTCCGGCAATGGAAAGAGAGGAGCACGCACAAACCCCGGAGGAAGAAACGGAACCTCCACGAGGGACCGAAATCATCCTGTTAGTCGAGGATGAAAAACCTCTCCGGGACTTGGGTAAGTATATCCTCACGAGTTTTGGGTATACGGTGTTCGACGCCGCTGATGGCCAAGAGGCCCTCAAGATATATCGAAACCAGGGAGAGAGAATCTCACTGGTCTTACTCGATCTGAACATGCCTGAGATGGACGGAGAACAATGTCTTGCGGAAATCCTCAGACTG
>JAUPKT010000089.1 GCA_030837305.1 Thermodesulfobacteriota bacterium | reverse complement strand
AGCTGGAGTCTCTGGAGCTTGTGGCCGGAGGCATTGCGCATGATTTCAACAACCTCTTGACCGGGACCATTGCCAACATTTCTTTGGCAAAGATGCAGGCGACGCGCGGGGGCGCACAATACGAGGCCTTGCGTAACGCTGAAAAGGCTGCCACAGGTGCGAAACACTTGACGCACAAGCTCTTGACGTTTACGAAGGGGGGAGAGCCGGTCAAAAAGGCGAGCTCGTTGGGCCGAATCCTGCAAGACGGTATCGCTCTCGCCCTTAGGAACTGTCAGGAAATAAACGTTGCAATATTCCTACGAGTGGTTTATGAACCGGGGGCATGAATGACCCTGTGTATATCAGAAGACGGTACGAGTTGCTAGTCCCTGTAATGGACGAGCGTTCGAGGCGTCTGTTGTTGGCCGCTGAGGCCGATTGCCTAGGATATGGTGGAGTATCAGAGGTTCACCGTCAGACGGGGGTATCTCGTCGTGCCATTTCGGAAGGGATCAAAGATCTCCGGGACCCCTCGCGACTTGCGGATGGGCGCGTACGCAAGAAGGGGGCTGGGCGTAGGAAAACTTCCGAGAAAGATCCGTTGCTCCTGGAAGACTTGGATCGGTTGATCGAACCGGCGACATGTGGAGACCCGGAATCGCCTCTCAGATGGACTTCCAAGAGTGTCAGAAAATTAACTGACGAACTCGGGAAGATGGGGCACAAAACCAACCGCACGACCGTTTCCGAGCTGCTGTACGAAATGGGGTACAGCCTGCAGGCCAACAAGAAGAATATCGAAGGGACTGCTCATCCGGACAGGGATGTGCAGTTCGAATATATCAATGCACGCTCCAAGGAGTATCTGCAGAACAAACAGCCGGTCATATCCGTAGACACAAAGAAGAAGGAATTGGTCGGTCGATTTAAGAATTCCGGACGGGAATTCCGACCGAAAGGGCAGCCTGAAGAGGTTCTTGTGCACGATTTCATCATCCGGGAGCTTGGAAGGGCTTCACCCTATGGTGTCTACGATATCGGACAGAACGTAGGCTGGGTCAGCGTCGGCACCGACCACGACACCGCCGCTTTTGCTGTGGAAACGATTCGGCGTTGGTGGTATTCCATGGGGCAGTCGCTTTATCCACACGCAAAGCAGCTCCTCATTACCGCGGATTCCGGTGGGAGCAATGGTTCTCGCGTGAGATTGTGGAAGCTTGAATTGCAGAAACTCGCTGATGAAACCAGAATGGAGATCTCTGTTTGTCACCTCCCGCCGGGAACCAGCAAATGGAACAAGATCGAACATCGGCTGTTCTCGTATATTAGCCAGAACTGGAGAGGAAAGCCCTTGATCAGTCACCAGGTCATCGTAAACTTGATTGCCCAAACCACGACCAGAACCGGACTCAAAGTCCGCTGTGAGCTAGATCGGAACGCGTATCCAAAAGGAATCAAGATATCTGACAAACAAATGGAAGAAATCCAACTGGATCGTCATGACTTTCATGGAGATTGGAACTACACGATTTGCTCAAGAGGCTCCTAACTTGTAACGGTTATTTCCTGACGGCCCCTTAGTGGATTCTGGGCAGACCACTGCCTTTGATCGCGAGGACATTGGGTGCAGGAAGCGAATTCTAGGAAACAGACAGACTGGCTAGTCGCTGTTCCATGCGATTCCACTCTTCCCTATGTGGGTACCCGCTACTCAGTGCCAAGACCCACTTCCCATCGGTATACAACAGCCGCGCAGCCAGAAATATCAACCATGCCCGCAAGGTGTTTGGTCTCTCACGCCATCGATGTGGATCAAGGGCCATGCGCTGGAACCAAATCATCACGTTGTAAGCCAATACCGCAGCTTGAAGGAGGGCATGGTTTGCCCAAAATTCGTGAACCCGAATGGAGCCGAATGCCATCTGGTTTTTCCCGGCACCGATGAGATTCTCTGCTACCGCACGCTTGTTGTAGAACTGCTCGGTCTTAGCCGGAGTCAGGCCGAGGTTGGTAACCCAAAGGCCATAGCTGTATTCGGGGATGGGGAACAATACTCCGTCTTTCTCCGGTGTCAGCATGCCCACCAAGCGACGCACCGCGACGAAGCGACGTGGTTCGTTCCAAGCCTCAATCTGATGGTCGAATTCAGCCGTCCACAGATCTTCTTCTCCACGGGCCTTTTGCCAGTTGAGCCCTGCGCACAGTTGTTTCCAGCCTCGAATCTTCACCTTGATCACATATCCGCACCCGCGCTTTTCGAGCATGCGGATCAACGCTCCACTGAAGAAGGCAGAGTCTGCTCGGACCACCACTTTCCATACCTGTCTGGGAAGCAACGCCAGACACTCTTTCAAGAATTCGACACTGCCGTTGGCGCTGTGTGTATTGCCCGGCCTCAGCCAAGCATGCAGGCATTCCCCCGTCTGAGCAATGAACCCGAACAATGGGTTGAGCATCGGCTTGTGCGAGCGCTCGGTATTGTGACCTCTGGCTACTCCTTCCTGATGACCATACGCACTCTTGGATGACGAATCCAAATCCAGGTTGATCCGGCCATACCACTTCCTGTCCCAGACTTTCTGACGGAGCTTCTTCTGGACCTCCCCAAACTCAAGACAGTTGCGGAACTCGAAACGCTCCAATACCCGAGTAATGGAGCTGAGCACGGGAAAACTGTCCCACCCCTGGGTCTTCATCAGAGCTTCATCCATGCCCAACTGAACAACAGCCGACAGGTGACGGCAGCCGGAGATAACCCCCAGCGAGATAGCCTTCAAAATCATACCCAACCCATAATCCGCATTGGCGCCTCGGACAATGCTCACCGTTCGATCTATCATCGCCTCGATTCCAAGCTTGTCCATCAAGCGACTCATTGGGATCAGACCGGCGCGGCTGGTCAATCGTCTCTCAGAAAATCGAGACTTCGGAGTGATTTCCCGGGTGCTTTTCCTCTTGCCACGTCCCTGCCTTTTCTTCATACTTCTCAAGTCCCCTGCTCTTCTGATAGCTTCCGGTCTTGCAACAACCAGAATCCTACCAGATTCAGGGGACTTCGAACAGCAAAGTCATCACATCTCCGCCTCTTTTCCTCTCCGTATGCAAGATCCAGGGTACTGAGTTCCGCGAGGGAATTCGTACTGTCCGAAGCGCGGATGCATGGAATCACGCGAAAGGCCGAGGAGATCGGAGGAACCTCTGGTGCCTGT
>JAUPKT010000088.1 GCA_030837305.1 Thermodesulfobacteriota bacterium | reverse complement strand
TTTGTCTTTTGCTGCTTCCTCTTTGAACAGCAGTTGTTCGACTATCCTGCCTTTGAGAACGTGCTCCTCCACAATGAGGGGAGCATGCTCCGGCTTAACCTGGTTGTAGAAGATGCCATCGGGGTACACGACGACCAATGGGCCCATGGCACAGAACCCGTTGCAGCCGGTCATTACTATTGCAACTTCATCCTGAAGGTGTCTTTTCTGCAGTTCTTTCTCAAGGGCGTTCTTCACGTCCAGCGAACCGCTTGCCATGCAACCTGTGCCGGCGCACATCATGAACTGCATTCTCGATGCGGGTTTCGCAGTCATTATCTTTCTCTCCAGCAGGTCTAATCTCTGTGTAGTATGAGCAGCTATCTAGCGAGCACAGTCGGATAGCCCTGGACTAGGTTCAGGTTGCGGTGGTTTCACTTCCACGTGCCAGGGCATAGTCCTCCACCGCTTTCCCGCCCATAACGTGTTCCTCAAAGATTCGGCCTGCCTTTTCCTTGTCTAACATGATGTATTTGACAGGAGGCTGATCGGCCAGTTCAACGGGGATCATGGGTTCTTTGGCACATAGCCCGGCACACCCCGAGTTGGTGATCATGACGTCCAAGACTTCCTTTTTAGCGATGAGGTCTCTGAAGACACCCATGATTTCCCGTGCTCCAGCAGCAATACCGCATGTTCCCATGTGTACGGTTACCTTGGCTCGGAATTGGCCCTCCCGGAGGACCATTTTCGATCTCTCACGCTCTTTTATTTTTTTGAGATCTTCTATGGAAATCTTTGGCACGTCAAACCCTCCTCAATTGACCCATGGTTATTGATAACCCTCTAAAATCTTAATTGTGTTCGGGGGGTGGATATTGCCATGCGTGTCTTCTCCTATGAGCATAACGGGAGCAAGACCGCAGGCCCCGAGACACCTGACTGCCTCAAGGCTGAAACGACCGTCTTCAGAGGTTTCTCCTACATTTATGCCGACTTCTCGGATGATGTTTTCCAGCATTTCTTTGGCGCCTTTGACATAACATGCGGTTCCCAAGCACAACCGAATGGTGTGCCTGCCCCTCGGCGTAATGGTGAAAAAGGAGTAGAAGGTTACAACTCCATAGACGTGGGCCGCCGGAATTTTGAGACCGGTTGCCAGCTTGCGCTGCACCTCCACGGGCAGGTACCCGAACATTTCCTGGGCGTCTTTCAGTGCTGGTATGAGAAAGCCGGGATTTCCATAATATCTTTGAATTACGGGTTCCAGTCTTTCTAATTCTTCCGGTGGAATAACTTCTATCGACCTCTCGGGTTTCTTTTTCAGAATGGCGTCACGTTCTTCCACAGTATACTCACTCCTTGCAACTGCAGTAGCCTTGTTAATTTATCCCTTGTAATCCTGATTTCAGATCATCTTCGATAAGGGCTATTACTGCAGGCGTGTTAATCGGTATTTCCTCGAGCTGGATCCTCAGATCACGAGTATCAAGCTTGTATTGCTTTCCATTTCTTGAGTGCGTGTACACGAAATCAACATCCGGGTTGCCCTCGACAAGGGCGAGTATGGTGGCAACCATGTTGCCAAGTGGTTTCCGGTCGATATGTGCATAGCTCATAGTTGCTTGCACTTTTGTGCCTTCCCCCACGGTGGATTCGATAATCAAATTGCCGTCGGCATCTTGGGCCGCCTGTTGAAACAGGGACAACCCCAAACCGACCTTCCTGGTCGTGCGGGTCGTGACAAAGGGATCCAGCACATTCTTAAGAAATTCAGGCGGCATGCCTCTTCCATTATCTCGGATGACTACATCCAGGATGTCTCTCTCGACATCCTCAGCTACATCGATTTCTACAAGATTCGCTCCGGCTATGATTCCATTCTCAGCCACGTCGAGGATGTGTAAAGATATGTCCTCCATGGCCCCTACCTGGCGCCCTTCTCACGATGGCGATGCGGGCAATACCCCCATTCGGGGGGTCACAGCCGACTTCCTATGCTTTGGTCGCTGCCCTTCTGAGTTGCACAATGCAACGGCCGCCTTGTTCCATAAACGCTCTCGAAAGCTCTGCCACGGTCGGTTCCTGCAACCTCGCCACTGTTCTCGCTGATCCAATGTCCCGCAAATAGTGGGCATCGGATGAGGTGATCAGCGGACGATCTCCACAATGGGGAAATCTTTGTCGCAGCTCTTGCTCATCGACATGCCTTGATATTTCAAGGGCATCCAGCTTGAGATCCTCCGGGATGAACCCAAGTTGACTAAAGATCCCAAACCCCTTTCGATCCACATGCGAGGCAATCGCCAGTCCGTCAAAATGATGGATGAGTTCCACGACCCGCTCCGTGGAGAGAGTTGTGGCCCCTATGAGGAGTCTCTGATCCAGATCCTCGACCATGTCAAATTCATCGACCACAACCTGGTATCCAAAGACGTCCTCGTTGTTCTGCCCACACAATCGTGAATAAATTTCCTCCTGCATTCCGGTAGTTCCGGCTTCGTCTGGGAACAAACCCACAACATGCACTTCCTCGGAAGAGGTTACCTCCATCCCTGGAATCACTACGAGGTTTGTATTTTGCGCAGCCCTCATAGTGGCAGATACATTACGTGCTGAATTATGGTCACATATTGCGATCATGTCCAAGCCCGCACTCAATGCTGCCTGAACGATCGCCCTCGGTGTCATCTCATCCAAATCGGTGCATGGTGACAACACCGTGTGTATATGCAAATCAAGATAGAAGTCGCTCAGATGAACCTGTCCGCCTCCTATGGTGTCTCATGCAGAGAGATCCTGCTGATGGTTTCATCTCGGCTCTGTCGGTTTATCGAAACCCCAAACGCTCCTTTAGAAAAGGAAAAACCTCATGACCGGCTCATTGTTGTGTCATGAGGAAGCCTCTCTCCGCAATCCCATTTCGTGAAGCATCCCCGAGAGTTCGTAACTTTTTTGTTTGCTGGAGAGAATAGGCACACCTTGCTCATCGGCCTTCTTAAGGGTTTCCGCGTCCGGTTCTCGACCCCCGACTATCACTATGCCGGCCAGGTTGTTGAGAAATGCCACAGCTACAATGTTTTGGTGTATTTGAAGCGTCAGCCAGAGATCACCTTCCTTGGCTCCCGCTATGACGTCGCTCAAAAGGTCACTTACATAGCCACCTAAGACTTCTCTATCCATGACGTCTTTTCCGGCTCTAATCTCAAGTCCCAGTCGCGATGCAATCTCATTCAATTTCATCTATGATCAGCCTCTCCTGCTTACCGGTCGACTTCAGCCAGGACGATGTCGACGCTGGATAGAATCGCTATTAAATCTGCAAAAAAACAGCCCTTGGTCATGAGCGTCAATGACTCCAGATTGACGAAGGCCGGAGCACGCCATTTAAGTCGAAATGGATTAGGCCCACCGTCGCTGATAAGAAAACAGCCAAGCTCACCCCGAGGTGATTCGATGCATTGATAATATTCTCCAACGGGTGGTTTCATTCCTTCCACGACGAGCATGAAGTGATGAATGAGTGACTCCATCCGGGTATAAATATCAGCCTGAGGCGGAAAAATCACTCCGGCTTTCTTGGCTATGACAGGGCCGTCGGGCATTTTTCGTATGGCTTGTTTAAGTATTCTGTTGCTTTGACGCAGTTCTTCGATCCGGACAAGATACCGTGAATAAACGTCGCATCCGTATTCCACCGGGATATCGAATTGATATTGCTCGTAGCCGCTGTATGGTTCAGTCTTTCGTATGTCCCAGGCCAAGCCGGAGCCTCGTATAACCGGCCCGCTTGCGCCGAGAGCAATGGCATCTTGCAACGGCAAAACACCTACTCCCTTTGTGCGGTCCATATAGATGGCGTTTTTTGTCAGCAGCGTTTCGTAATCATCCACACGCTCATCAAAGGTTTCTGTAAATTTTCCAAGTCTTTCGATGAAACCCTCTTCCAGGTCTTTATTGAGGCCCCCTATTCTGAGGTAGTTCGGCATCAGGCGACCGCCTGCGACCAACTCGAAGAGATTCATGATCTCTTCTCGTTCCCGTAGAGTGTAGAAGAGGGGAGTCATAGCTCCCACATCGTGGGCATGGGTTCCCAGCCAAAAGAGATGACTGAAGATGCGGGAGAGTTCGGCCATGATGACCCGAATAGCTTGAGCCCTCTCCGGTGCCGGGACATCTATGATTCTTTCCACGCACAGGCAGTATACGAGAGAATTACTGGATGCCCCCATGTAATCGCATCGTTCTGTGAGAGGGATCACTTGATGGTAATGCTTGTTTTCGCATGTTTTTTCGTATCCCCGATGGAGGTAGCCCAGGTATGGCGTTACATTGAGTACGATTTCCCCATCGAGTTCTACAATTGCTCGAAAAACTCCGTGGGTGCTGGGATGATGCGGGCCGAGATTAATTTCCAGTACTTCTTCGCGTGCTTCCGCCGCCTGCAGGGCTTGTTCTGACATAGGCTATCTTCCTCGGTAACTGCCTACGAGGGTAGGTCTGGGGTATCTTTTTCTGACCCTTCAAGGGGAAAGTCTTTGCGCAACGGGTATACGTTCCAATGCTCCGGCAAAAGGAGTTTTCTTGGATCCGGATGATTATTGAATGTGATGCCGAACATTTCGGATGTCTCCCGCTCGTGCCAGTCCGCAGTAGGCCACAAAGACACGACGGAGTCTATTGCCGGTAGGCCCTCTAAAGGCTCTTCCAAGAGGCACTTGATTCTGAAACGATGTCTCTTCGTGGTGGAATAAAGCTGATACACAACTTCAAATCTTGGTTTGGCAGGATGCCTATCGACGCCCCCAACAAACGAAAGCAAGTCAAAATCCAGTTGGGAATCCTTGGTGGCCAACCGAGCTACGTCAAGAATGTTTTCTGATTTGACGGTCAGTGTCATCTGGTCCCTAAATAGGGCTGAGGCGAGCACCACGTCTTCGGGGAGCTGTTCCTTCATCCTTTGCAGAATTTCTTCCTGATTC
>JAUPKT010000087.1 GCA_030837305.1 Thermodesulfobacteriota bacterium | reverse complement strand
TCTTCTCCACAGAAACTTCGCCCTCGTCGCAGGAAATGATACCCTCCATTACCCCGAGAAGTGTCGATTTTCCCGCGCCGTTCGGCCCCACTATTCCGACTCGATCTCCCCGGTGGATACTTAGGTTGAATCCTTGAAAAAGAGGTCGACCATGAACATATTTCCCAATGTTGCTAAGGAATATCAATATATATCTCCCATTTGGCGGTCGGCCGAGCCCTCATTGCGGCTCCGACCGTTCTTGAAAAACGCACGCATGGTATCAGATGTCTTGGTCCAAATCACAGGGGTGAATGAGAACTCAGGTAGGCCACATTCTATGGTCCAATACCACGCTGTGTGGTAATTATAGCATAGGGAAAGCGGCAATTTTCATTCTGGAATCGAAACGTAGGTTTCTTTGGGCTTCCATTGATAGCTTTGCCGCAAACACCACACATCATGAAGGGATATAAACATCATCAGTGAATGTGTCAGCCATCGAGAACAGCCTCTCAAAGAAAATAACCAAATCAGTGGGCAGGGCAATCGGCGATTTTGACTTAATTAATCACGGGGATCGCATCTTGGTTGCGCTGTCTGGGGGGAAAGACTCTTGGTCCTTGCTCTACGCACTTCTCATGCTGCAGGGCAGGGCTCCCATCCAATACGAAATCTCGGCGGTCACCGTTGACTTGGGTACTCCTGAGTTCAACCATGAAGTCATCAGCCAAAGATTGGCTCGTGAAGGCGTTACCCATCATGTAATAGGAGGCAGTGTCAAGCACCTCGTTGATGAAAAGCTTACGAGGGGAACTAATCCGTGTTCATTATGCTCTCGATTCAGAAGAGGCTTTATCTACACCTTCGCACGGCTGCACGGCTGCAACAAGATCGCGCTCGGGCATCATCGGGACGACTTTGTGGAAACCCTCATGTTGAATCTTTTTTTCAATGGGTCCATAAAGGGTATGAGTCCGAAATTGCTTGCTGATGATATGGTGAACACGGTGATTCGTCCTCTGGTCTACGTGAGTGAGAGCCTCACCACACATCTTGCACGAAAATTGGAAGTCCCTCTCATTGATTGCGGCTGCCATCATGAGCGCATGGCACGCTCTCGGAGACAATGGGTTAAAGGTCTCCTCACAGCAATCGAGAAGGACGTGCCTGATGTAAAATCAAATATCCTGGCCGGTATGCAAAGGATTCATTATCGACACCTGTTGGGAGATAAAAAACGTCAAGCTATAGACATGACAGCCTCAAGCTGAGGAGCAAATCTTATGTTTACCGGCATTGTGCAGGCCCAAGGCAAGACAGTCGGCATCGAGCCCGTGGGCGGATTCGTGAGACTAAGGTTTCTCACGAGCCTCGATCTTTCAGACGTTGAAATAGGGGACTCCTTATGTGTAAACGGAGTTTGCTTGACCCTTACACACCTCAACCTGAATCAAGCGGAATTCTATGCCGACGTTTCCCCGGAGACCGTGAGAGTGACGACCCTCGGTGCCTTAAGTATCGGATCAACCGTGAATCTGGAGAAAGCGCTGAGACTCGGTGACAGGCTTGGTGGTCACATCGTCTCGGGTCATGTGGATTGCGTAGGGACGATCGCCGAGAAACGTTCCGTCCCTCCGGGATTTGGCCTTGCAATACAGGTCCCGTCTGATCGCTATGTGATTGAAAAGGGGAGTGTCGCAGTCGATGGGGTGAGCCTGACGGTTAATCGAGTTGATCAAAACAAGTTTTGGGTCATGATCATTCCCCATACGTCCATTAGGACAGGGTTGACCCAAAAAAAGATCGGTGATAGGGTGAATGTGGAATTCGATATCATAGGAAAATACATAGAGAAATTCGTGTCCAAAGAAAAAAAGGATTCGGGATTAACTGAGCAAAGTCTCAGGGAATACGGTTTTATCTAAAGGAGGATGCGCTATGAGCGCACTCGTCGGCGTTGAAGAGGCCATTGAAGAAATAAAACAAGGCGGCATGGTGATCCTGGTTGATGACGAAGACCGCGAGAACGAGGGTGACCTCACCATGGCTGCTGAAAAGGTCACCCCGGCCGCAATAAACTTTATGACAAAATATGGCAGAGGCCTCCTGTGCCTCTCAATGACACGGTCCAAGATCGAGTCCCTCGATCTCCCTATGATGGTTTCAAACAACAAATCCCCATACGGTACGGCATTTACCGTGTCCATAGAGGCCGCCAGGGGAGTTACAACAGGAATATCCGCATTCGATAGGTGCACCACTATATTAACAGCCGTGGACACAGATGCAGTGCCTCAAGACATAATCTCCCCCGGTCATGTCTTCCCTCTGATGGCCCGCAATGGCGGAGTTCTCGTGCGTGCAGGACAGACGGAGGGAAGTGCAGATCTCGCTCGATTGGCCGGCTTTCAACCCGCAGGGGTCATTTGCGAAGTAATGAACGAAGACGGATCAATGGCTCGGTTGCCCCATCTGATGGTCATGGCGGAAAAACATGGACTGAAAATATGCACCATCAAAGATCTCATTCAGTATCGCATGAAGACGGAGCGGCTTGTCCGTAGAGGTGCAGAGACCGTTCTGCCCACCGAGTTCGGCGGTAGTTTCAGACTGATTGTGTATGAAAACGATGTCGATAACCATAACCATGTTGCTTTGGTCAAAGGAGACATCGACCCTGAAGAGGCTGTTCTCGTACGAGTCCATTCCGAATGTCTTACCGGCGATGTCTTTGGGTCTAAGAGGTGCGACTGTGGGATCCAGCTTGAGAAAGCAATGCACATGGTGGAAGAGGCCGGCAAGGGTGTCATTCTCTACATGCAGCAAGAAGGACGAGGAATAGGTCTCTTGAACAAGATTAAAGCCTATGCCCTGCAAGATCAGGGTTGCGATACGGTAGAAGCAAATCTGAGGCTCGGCTTTAAGCCGGATTTAAGAGATTACGGGATAGGAGCCCAGATGCTGGCAGATCTCGGGGTAAGAAAAATGCGACTCATGACCAACAACCCCACCAAAATAGTGGGACTGGAAGGGTACGGCCTTGAAGTTGTTGAGCAGGTTCCCATCGTAGTAGAGCCGTGCGACACGAACCTCCGATATCTCACCACCAAACAAGAAAAGATGGGCCACCTCTACGATCTCCAGAATCTTGTCGGAACATGTACCGAGTGAGGTGAAAGTGGTGCCCAGTGACCCCAAGGCTGCCCTCTTGCCGTTTGCATACGCCGGCCGTTCCCGTTCAAGGAAAGTGAACACCACATCAAACCTTTGCCTCAAACGTTTGAGACAAACCAATGAGTATCCGGAGGCCCCATGGCAAAAGTAGTTGAAGGGATTCTGAATTGTCAGGGCATGAAGGCAGCCCTCGTAGCAAGCCGCTATAACGATTTCATCGTCTCTCGTCTTCTTGACGGCGCCATCGATGTTCTGGTCAGGCACGGTGCCCGTGAGGAAGATATCACCATCATTCGAGTCCCCGGGGCATTCGAAATCCCCCAAGCAACCTCCCTGGCTGCGAAAGCCGGAAAGTATGACATGGTCATAGCAGTGGGGGCAGTTATCAGAGGATCAACCCCGCACTTCGACTATATAGCATCAGAGACGGCAAAAGGCGTAGCCCAGGTTGCCCTGGATGTAACCATACCGGTAACGTTCGGTGTGTTAACCACCGACACCTTGGAACAGGCCATAGAAAGGGCGGGGTCAAAAGCCGGCAACAAAGGGGCCGAAGCCGCTATGTCTGCAATAGAAATGGCCAATCTCCTCCGACAATTGTAGTTTGCATTTGCCGATGTAATATCCTTTTCGTTTCATTTTTTGTTGTTCGGTCATCGTGCCATCAAGAAGAAAAAGTCGAGAATTCGTTTTGCAGGTCCTCTTTGCCGCCGACGCCGGTAATCAGGATCCTATGGAAACCTTTGATTTCCTCGGGGATCATTTCTCAGACGAAGAGGACGAGGATCTCAAGATGCACCGAGTACTCAAAGATTTCGCCCGGGACCTTGTCAAAGCGGTATCACAAAATAAAGAGGACATCGACGCACTCATTGCACGACTTTCCCACCACTGGAAACTGACCAGGATTAATCGGGTCGACAGAAATATCCTCAGGATGGCCATCGCAGAATTTACCAATTTCCATGAAGTACCAAGCAAGGTAATTCTGAATGAAGCAATAGAAATAGGAAAAAAATTCGGAGCTGAAAACTCAGCAGCCTTTATCAATGGAATCCTTGATAGGGTGCACGTGGTGGAAAACCGGCCAACGTCTGCCGAACAGCTTCTCCAACTTCTACAAAAACTTGACTAAAATTGTTGAACCATTTAATATTATATTTTATAAATTTAAAAGAAGTTTTGCGTTCATAACGCCAACAACGTGAGACTATCTGTCGTGCCTCACGACGCAACGGTTTGTCCGCAAATGTCTTTGCAGCCCATGCTCATCATCTTTCTGATATGCCTCTCTTGCAACTGGAGTTATGTGTACGCCCAAGGCACGGTACCCATGAGTCGCCCACAATCAGGGACACACCAGGAGACTGTGGAGAATTCCTCCACCGAAATTGGGCAGTCCGGGTATGTCGTCAAAGTGCCTGAAATAAGGATGCGAAATATCATCGGGGACAGGTCTCAGAAAAAAATAGTAGAGGAAGAACCCCAGGCAGCAACTCCCACTCCCCAACTAGATCTGCCGGACGCCGACGTTTCTCCCACAGAGCCCGAAAGAGACCAGGTCAATCGACTGCCGTTCGATCCAGTTACCTCAGAAGAGCGTGAGTCTGCACCAGTCGCCGAAACTGTCCCGCACACACCAACCACTCCGGAGTCTCAATCGGATCAGCCGGTTGCGGAGACAAGGCCGGAAGAACCCCGGGCTGAAGAGACCCCTTCCCAATTGAAGGAGACGACCGAAGAGAATCCGGTATATCATCCACCAATTGCCCCTGAGGAAACCTTCGACCCCACTTTTGTTCCCAAGAGAGAAATCTTGAGGAGGTCTTCTCCACCCAAGATCCCTGCTACGGCTGAACTGGACTTGAGAAGTCAAAAGATTTCAAGGATGGAACTCAGCAGCCGTCTTGCTGATGACCTGATAGCGCAGGAAGAATGGCTAAGCCTTGACCCCAGACCTGGACCGGCACTCGTGGAACTGCTCGAGCAGGAACGAGAACAAGTATCTGAGCGGCCGAGAGATGCCGAGGAAATCCCTGGGCATGGTTCCAGTGAAACAACAGCACCTTCTTATTCTCGGCCTGAGAAGCCCGCACTGTCAGAGACCGCAGAGGGTTCCTCGCGCGAGCCCGATGCTGAAACAGAACCGGTGAAAATTTCACAATCGGAAGAGCCCTCGGCCAAGGAAACCATTGACCTTGGCCGGACAA
Organism: Thermodesulfobacteriota bacterium; assembly: GCA_030837305.1. Lineage (GTDB taxonomy): Bacteria > Desulfobacterota > Desulfomonilia > Desulfomonilales > Desulfomonilaceae > JAUPKT01. The sequence goes on along the minus strand of JAUPKT010000087.1, from coordinate 2,896 downwards.
AAGAAATGATTGCGACGCCCTTGGATGACGATGCTCTCGATAGTCGTGAGGCGAGAGACTACTTGCGGGAGACTGCACCCATTCTCGAAGAATTGTCGCTTCTCATGACCAGAGCACCGGGGTTGACCATCGCCGACTACGATCCCTCGGACGCAAACTCCAGCCTCATACCTGCCGACATCAAACTCAAGATGACCTCCATCAAGAGAGAGCTTCAAGTCTTGGATTCAAAGACATTCGCAGTTATTCCGCCCCCCAAGTATTTGGAATTCCATGGACTCGTGAGGCAGTCCATCGCACACGCATATATGGCCTGTGACGCAATCATCAATTATTTCGAGGAAAATAAGGCAGAGAATTTTCAAAAGGCCAAGGAACACCTTGTGAAGGCAGGAGATTTCATTCGCCAGGCCACTCGACCCTGAATGAGTTCACGGGACCTCTCGAAAAGATTCGATAGTGCCCCATACCCGGCTGTCTTCAACTCCCGTCACACGAACCAATATGTATCTGTCAGGAGTCACGTTACCGGTTCCCGGGCAATAAACAGGGATATAATTGTCGCTCCGAACCAGGACATCTCCTGTCGATGGGTCGGGTCCGGATTCCACTACCGCAGGCAATGTCTTACCCACACTCCGCCTCCAGAAATCTGCCCGGAGTTCCTTGGCCACCAGCCCCAATCTTTCGACACGACCCCGTATTTCCGATTCCGAAACGTTATGGGGGAATCGAGAGGCCTCAGTGCCGGGCCTTGGAGAAAACGGAAAAACATGCAAATAACTCGCCCTCAACTCCGTCACCAGATCAACAGTCCTCCTGAAAGCCTCTTCGGTCTCTCCTGGGAATCCGACGATCACGTCAAAGCCGAGACAAGCATCAGGTATTCTCCTCAGAATTCCGTATGTTACCTCTCTAATGAACGCCGTATTATACGGTCTCTTCATCTTGGTCAATATTTCGTCATCACCACTCTGGAGTGGAATGTGAAAATGTCTGCACATCTGCTCACTAGTTGCCAGCAGGTCGATGAGGCCGGAACTGATGTGCTGCGGCTCAAGGGAACTTAATCGAAAGCGCACGCCAAAATCTCTCACCAACAAATCAAACAGGAGGCCTTCCAGGCCCTTCGGTGAACCAAGATCATGGCCGTAACAACCGAGATTCACCCCGGTAAGGACGATTTCTGCGGCTCCGTTGTCCCGTAAAGTCTTAACATGCGCGAAAATACGGTCGGCTGAAAGACTCCGAGAGGGCCCGCGTGCCGAAGGGACGATGCAGTAGGTACACGATTGGGGGCACCCATCCTGAATCTTGATGAATTCCCTGGCTTTTCCGGTCGACCTTTTCACCCCAAGATCAGCGAACCCCCAGTCGCCGGATCGCTCATTCTTGTCTGCAGATACGCCCAACCAGCCCATTGCGGATAAAATCCTATTGAGTTCCGTCTTCTGGTCATTGCCCACCACTTTCAATTTCTCGTTTGTCCCAGCAAAGCATTCAGGACTTGTCTGAGCCAAACATCCTGTTACCACCAGCCGGGCCTCTGGGAAAAGTCTCTGGAGTCTCTTGACGAGCCTTCTCGATTTTGCCTCGGCACGGGAGGTTACGCAGCATGTGTTTACCACGACCAGATGTGGCTCATTCTCGGGGCGGCCGATCTGAAAACCATGATCCGCAAGTATCTGACAAATCCCGTTTGCCTCGGCCTGATTTACTTTGCAGCCAAGAACGAATACTGCTGCTCTCTTTGACGGTTCGTCGGAATGCATTGCACCTACTTTTGACATGGATAATACATTCATGGTAACAATCGTGACGATGCGGGTCAAATGGCTTGAGGCTCTGCAAAGGGACGGACGACCCTATCGAGATAAGATGATGCATGACATTATTGTCTGTTAAGGCAAACACTGAAAATGCCGAACCCAAAAAGAATATCTGTTTTCCTGCTCTTGTTCATTGTGATGCCGTGCACTCTGTGGGCGCTAAACAACAAAGCGCATCGATCAGACCCGCAGCAGCTGTCTGAAGAGGTTGATGGCCAATTCTTCAAGATGAAACTGTCCAGCGGATTTAAGAGAGAGCCCGTGGATGAAGCGGGAATCTTCAAGTGGAAGAAAGATTCTGCGGAAATCTTCATCGTGGTGGGAGATGCGTTCATCGAATCAAGAGACACTCTCTTTAATGCCCTGCGGAAAGCAATCGAGAGTAATAGTAGCGCCGGCGAGGAAGTGAAAATCCTCAAGATAAAGGGTGCTAAAGCACTGTTGAGCAAGGAAACGCGAGTGCCGGAGCAGAAACGTCTACGCTCGTGGCGCTTAGTGGTGCTCACGGACAAGAAAATTGTGACCATCGACTTTACCGCACCGGCCAAGGAATTCGATTCCTTTGTTCCGGCATTTGAAGAATCCTTGCGCTCGTTCAAAATTGTCCCTCAGTCGTGACGGGTAATCATCGGTATGTCTACGAATTCCTCGGAATTGCTTTTTAGATCTATACCTTCTGTTGATAGATTACTCAGCGAGCCCTGTCTCGACGAACTCAAGAAAACATATTCCCACGAACTGGTAAAACGGATCGTCAGACTCGCTCTTGATAACCTCCGTGCAGACATCCTTGAGGGCAGTGCCCGTGAACATGATTGCACACCTGAGGCAGTGTCGAATAGATCCACGATTTTAGCCCGAAAAATACTTGGCCCAAAACTTCAGATGGTCATCAATGCCACGGGAGTCATCGTACACACGAATCTCGGAAGATCGCCCCTGTCCGATCGCGTTGTTCAGCGCATCGCCCAAGCAGCTCGATCATACACGAATCTCGAATATGATCTGGAAAAGGGCAAGAGAGGGGATAGAAACGCGCATCTCAAGCTTCTCATGCAGGAACTCAC
>JAUPKT010000016.1 GCA_030837305.1 Thermodesulfobacteriota bacterium | reverse complement strand
GTGGTAGCGGCATGATCCATGGCAATCTGCGGCGACACAACGCCTCCGTTGGACTGCATGATCAAGAGCACTTTTGGGAAGCCCGCTTCATCAAGATTTCAGAGAAGATTATCCAGGAATCTCTTCAGGATAGGACCCACGTATGCGAACAAAACAGTGCTGGAAACCCGATCGTAAAATCGTATGGACGGCAAGACTTCCGTAGACACGGATACATAGGCCTGGGGCATCAATCGCCGTACGATCTCTCCCACGCGATCTTCGTGTTCTCTGTTCGCGAAGGAATTCATGAAACAGATGGCAACAGCCTCCACTCCCTCTTTAAGGAAGAAATCCACCTCGGACCGCACGGCATCCTCGTCCAACGGGGCTAGCTCTGTCCCCGCGTAATCGAGTCTTCCTCCAATGGGTCGCCTGAGATAACGAGGAACCAAGGGGACTACATTAGTGTATCGGTTGTTGTACTGCTCCTCTCGAATCCCGCGGCGCATCTCCAGTGCGTCCCTCACTCCGGCGGTCGTCATCAGACCGGTCTTGGCGCCCCGATATGTCAGCACTGCATTCGTGGTGACCGTTGTGCCATGTACAATGACTTCCACAGAAGCTAAAAATTCGCGCAACGGAATGTCTTCATCATGGGCCATATCCGAAATCCCTTGCATCGTCGCAATGGAAGGGTCTCTCGGGGTACTCAACACCTTATAGGTGCGAGATTGGCCGTCTGAGCGGGTTAACAAGAAATCAGTGAATGTACCCCCAACATCTATTCCGATCTTGAATTTCATAGCTGCCCCTTGGTTGTCGATGGAAGATTCGATCGAAATTGTGAGTTCATGGAATAGTTGATATTAAAGGCAAGAAACGTCCTTGTCAACAGCGATAACGCCTCGGAAAAGTACGAAAGCCCTCAACCGGTCTGCTATTTTCGGCTTGCCACGAGAATGGAAAGGAATGTCGGATCTGTTACACGTGAACTCATGAACAAACGGACCCACCAATGTACAATCGGTCGGAGATTGCCCTTACCTCGGCCGGTCCGCCGAACTTCCGGACGATCCCGGGGAACAGATTTTGAAGAGGATGGTCTCAAAAAGGCTCTGGGCCCCAAGCCTTCCCAGCTTTGACGATTTCAGCAAGATATCGGCCTCCAGCAGAGCCTCCATGACATCTACAAGGTCGGCATCGGAAAACCGCTCAGCAGACTCCAAGCACATATGAAGCGTGTAGGGCTTCATGCCGGATTGCTTGATTTTTTCCTTGATCTCACCCTTGTCATCCGCCTTCAGGGTCTCGTCCAACAAAACCTTGAACTTGGCGTAAGACATACTCGGTTTCCAAACTGATGCCGGCAGAGTTCTGCGCAAGTCCTTGGCAATCAGGAGTCGTCTTGCCTCATTGGCCATGGTTGCCAAAGTTTGCAGTGGATGGGCCACTATCTTCATATTTTGATGCAGTGCCCTGAGGCATGTAATTACGTCCCCAGTCCTCATGGCCGTGCTCAGTTCAAAAAAAGCGGCCTCATGGAAGTCTTCGAAAAGAGCCTCAACATCCGACAGCTCTATTTTGTTGCGATCCCCTGCATAGCTGACTAGTTTGTTCAACTCGCTCTGAAGTCTTCTGATGTTGGTTCCCGTCAGAGCATACATTTTAGCCATGGCATCGCCTGAAATCTTTTTCCCAGAAGCTGCGAGGGTGCTTCGCACTCTCTCTTGAAAGTACGACCTGTCCAATCCCGGGCCAAACTTCTCCTGTACCGGATTGCATTCCGTGACAACGCCGCCTGCTTCCTGAAGACGTTTGAATGATTGCTTCTTCTTGTCCACCACAAGGGCTGTGAAGATCAAGTGAGTGCCGTCCGGAAAACTTGACTGGAGCAAGTCTTCTAACACATCACCGCTTCCCGATGGTGCCCGTGCTTTCTCAGAATGTGCCCATTCGAGTGCCGCCTTTAACAATATCTCCCTGATTTCAGGATTCAAACTTTGCGACGAGACTGCCGTCAGCCATTCCTCGCCAGACAAAATGTCGGACGCGACGACTCCCGCAGTGTGCATCAATTGGCCCATGTATCGCATGACCGCCCGACTGTCCTGTGATCGCGCGGCATCAGCCACCCGATCCAGCAATTTGGCGTTATCCTTTCTCCCGGAGAAGAGGGTGGAGTCCTCCACCAGTATCACCCTCGCATCACCGAACAGAGATGGGGTTTTCACCAGTGACAGCAAGGTCCCCGCATCCGAGTCCGGTCCATTCAGCACGATGAGGTTTGTGGCACGGAGTCCGATGTCAAGTACACGAGACACAAGGCTCTCCACCTGTTCCTTGACCAGGAATTCGTCTCCGAAGAAAAGATAAATGGGAAGTGATCTTGCGTGTGTCACCATGTGCTCGTTACCCGAGATCAAAGATCACAATGGATTCCAACCGCACATCTCGCCCTGTGAAGGGTGCGTCAATATGCCGGATCACCAGACCATGCCAACGCGCGAACCATGTGGATACTGAGAAATGATGAGCAAAACATTTAGAGATCGACGAACTACATAGTCAACACTCGTCGATGAGTCTCCTTCAAAAGGTCATTTTGGTTCGACCTTTTCCCTTGAGACTTCAGAAGTGGCTGGTGGAGCTGGTTGTGATGGTGGGGCTTCGTCAGTGTCCATGCTATTCTTAAATGATCTAATTCCCTTGCCCAAGCCGCCCAAAATCTCCGGAATACTTTTCGCTCCGAAAATCATGACAACAATCAAAAGTATGAGGATCAATTCCCAGGGACCCGGCATCATCGTCCGTCCTCCTGAACCACAAAAGGGGTTACATTTTTTCAGAACTTTCAAGTTTCTTCGGAGTCAGTATAAGTAAATTACGGAAGATCGTCAATGTAGATTTGCCAATGGTTTGCGCGCGGAATCCGACACCTATGCCGGAAATAAAACAGTCATAGAAAACCGCGCTGAAAAGGCACTCGGTTCCATTATGCCTTAAGAGACTGTCTTGTTTCCACACACTCCGCCACCAAAGACAAAGGGGTGTTTGTTGCTAAGCCATTGGTCTGACTATTCAAATGAGTTTGTTGGGTTTTTGGCATAAGGGTTGCTTAGGAGGAGGTAGGAAAAAATTAAAGGAAGGCATTATGAGCCAAAACAACGATAAGATAGAAAAAACCGCTGAGAGACAAGAAGAAGTTATCGCAACCCTCATAAACCCCATTCACGTTTTTTCCGGCGCCGTTTCCACCAAGGACTACATAACTGCTCAAAAACAGCTTCTCAGAGATTTTGGTGAGGATATATACTTCAACTGGCAGCTTGAAATTCTCCATGCGGAGATTGCATCCATTATCGAAGAAATCAAATTGGAACATTCCGGCCCGGTACCCAACACAACGGTGGTGGGGCAGGCTTGACGGACGGGGTCGACGCCGAAAAGTGTTCGATTCTCAACGACACGAAGACGTACGCACTATATCCATATCTCTCATCACCAAGAGGAAGCAAGGGTCTCCGTTGTGGAGGAAAAGGAAAGCTGGATAGTCGGAATGGGGTCTGAGCCCCTTTAGGTATTCAGCGATTTATTACGCCGACGGGCCGAAGCAGGCAACTGCATCAGCCCGTCATATTTTTGTACGAAGGTGTGCCTTAATTCACAGGACACAATCCCGCGACGAAGGACGCTCGGCACGAGAGATCCTCAAGATTCATCCAACACATAAATGTGTGACAGATTCCGGAAACGCTCGTCCCAGTCCAAGCCATATCCCACCACAAATCCGTCCTCGATCCGAAAACCGTAATAATCGAGATGAACGTCCCTGTCTCTCCGTCCGGTCTTATCGATCAATGCCGCAGTTTTCAATGACCGGGGCTCGAATTGTTCCACGCGTTTCCGGTAATAATCCAGGGTAAGGCCCGAATCCACAATATCATCCACTAGGATAACGTCCCGACCTGTCACTGGGACGATATCCATAACGACCTCTAATTGCCCGCTCGAGACGGTGCCGCTTCCATAAGACGAAATCCTTGCAAAGTCTATTTGGCAGGGTTTTTCAAGAGTTCGCACCAGGTCGGCCAGGAAGATGAATGATCCCTTCAGCAGCCCCACCATGACGAGATTTCCTTGCGGGTAATCTGCGGAAATAGCCTTCCCGAGTTCTTTCACCCGTGCAGAAATGGTTTCTGCATCGAAAAGGATTCGTTTCTTGCCCTTATCCATGTTGGTTAACTCCCCTTGTCACACAAATTTGCCGTGGCTCTGGAGCAACGTCATAGACGCTCGGTGTCTGTGACTCTTCCATGTCGCCCGATGCCCACGAGGCTGCAATCTGGTCGCGAAAGGTTCACTTACGCCAACCCTACCACCGATTCCTCGCGTCGAAACAGAGATCGTCGATCATGCCTGAAGAAATCAGAGTTGC
>JAUPKT010000086.1 GCA_030837305.1 Thermodesulfobacteriota bacterium | reverse complement strand
TGCGCCTCTTTTTTCTTTTCGTCGATGAGATAGAACAGGTATGGTGGTGTATCCGTAACCCGTTTTGACAAGTGCATGAGGCCCTCCCTCTCATTGAATCGACCCTTCCCCGGGCCATAGCAATACGACACCAAAGGTCGTATTGCGTACCGCGCTGGGGCGGAACAGCGGCGACGCGGTACTCAGCATCTTGATCCATCGGCGCGGTGCGGGCCACGATTTTTTCTCCCAACTTGGCCCAGAAGATTTCGTGCTACCGCTTGGGAACAACGTCGCGTGCCGTTCAGCATTACAATACCATAACAATACGTATTTCGGGACCGTCCGGCAAACAGATAATATTTCAGGTGCCCTACCAGTTGAAGCCGGGAGCCGGAATTGCTGAGAACAGCGCATAATTCTTGACTTTGTGTGTTATTTGGCCTTATTTTCAGTAAGATTTTTTGTGGAGAAAACCAACTTATAGTGGCCTACCTTGAAACAATTCTGACCTGCTTGTGTCTGAATATCGTGACATCGTTTCTATTCTCCGCTTCCACCGCTGGGGAGAGTGATGATGACCATGACCTCGTGGCGAGAACCAAGCGAGGCAGTCGTGAAGCGTTCGATGTATTACTGGAGAAGTATTACAAGAAAATATACAACCTTGCGTATCGGTATGTAGGAGATCAAGAAGAGGCAAGTGATCTAACACAGGAGATTTTTGCCGCCGCATACCAGAATTTGAAGAAATTCAGAGGCGACTCGAAATTCTCCACGTGGCTTTTTCAGATAGGTACGAACCGGGGAAAGAATAGATTTAAGTACTTAAAGCGTCGGGGCTATTTCGTCAACAAAGGGCATGCAAACAACGATGAAGATAGCGATTTTCAGCAACAAAGCGTGCCTGACTTTTCTACGAATCCCGAGACAATGCTTGCTGGGAAACAGATTCAGAAGATCGTTCAGCAGGCGATTGACGAATTGGAACCTGACCACAAAGAGATTGTGATTTTACGTGATATCGAGGGTTTCTCTTATGAAGAAATAGCCCAGTTGCTCAATCTTCCTGAAGGCACCACGAAATCACGTTTGCATAGGGCGCGTATGGTAGTGAAGGAAAAATTGAAGAGGGTCTTGTCATGAGCGATTGTGAGCGTGTCAGTGATCTATTTGGAGAACTTATCGAGAAGAAATTGGATGGACAGACTGAAAAATACGTCAATGATCATTTAGCGGTTTGTCATTATTGTCATGAGGATTACCAGTGGTACGGCATAACCATCGGGACTCTATCAAACCTGGAAAAGATATCGCCCCCTGATCATCTCCTCGAAAAAATCAAAGCCGAATTGCACGAATCAGCAGCACATACATCCATTTTCGAATCTTTCCGGCAGTTTTTTTCTTATTCGCCGTATATGCCTTTGCCGGTAGGGGTGGGAGCACTAGCGCTGGTGGTGTTCATTGGGATAGTCGTATATGATCGGTCGCCGCATCAAGTCATATCAACAAGTTCCGCAATGATCACCTCTGCGGAAGGCACCTCGCGCGGCCCCTCGGCCACTGCAGGCCCTACCCAGACAAATTTAGCCCAGCGGTTTGGAGCCAAGCCTCAGGCAGAGAGTGCGGTGGTGAAGGGAAGCGTAGGTGATCAGAGTTCCCCATTCGGTCACCTTCAGCAATATGCCATGTCTACCCCTCGAATGCTCGGAGAAGAAGTGGCGACGAAGAGGAAGCATAATTTATCCATGGCGGACATCATAGGAGCCGATAATTTGACCGTAGAGAGCAAGAGCATCCCCTCCGCGGTTGATTCTCTCAAGCGCATGTTGCCTCATTTGGAAGGAAGCCTTGTGGAGGAGAGAACGCATGACAGGATGGGAGAGATTATTTTGGGTGTTGTAATTCCATCATCAGCCTACGGTCGGTTGACCACTGAACTTGTCAATCATGGAGCCCTTTCGTCAGGCACCGGCCTCAATGTCACGCCACCAGCCAGTCGGGCACAGGACAGCAATAAGGTTGTCCTATACATTCGATTCATCAATAGCCCTTAGTTTCCCTCACTCTCATCCATAAAAGATCAATCCCATAGACAGCGGGCTCTTGCGCGATCCCAGAACATTCGGGAGCGCTTTTTGGAATACGTGCATATTGTCGGCAAAGCCTTGTGGACTTTGTCGGAATATTGGATGAATATCTCCGCATATCGAGACTGAAAATTCCTCATGGGGAGATGAAATTGAAGCTGGGCATCATTGGCCTACCAGGAAGCGGTAAGAGCACGGTATTCAGGGCACTAACGGGCGGCCTCGAGGGATCCGAATCGAGGAAGCATAGGGACGCGGATCTCGGCGTGGTCAGAGTTTCCGATCCTCGGTTGGATTTTCTGGCTGATTTCCACAAACCGCGGAAAGTTACACCGGTTACGGTGGAATACTCAGATATACAAGGCGTCGTTGGGGAGGACCTGAGAGGAAAAACTTCGACACTGGATAAGTTCATGTCACTCATAAGACCCCTCGATGCTCTGGTTCACTGTGTCCGTTTCTTCGATTCACCTGCGCTAGGCGAGGCCAACCCTCTAGAAGACTTTCGTGCCTTGGAAGATGAGATGATTTTGTCAGACATGGCCATTGTTGAGCGTAGACTGGAGAGGGTGAGAAAGGACTTGCAGAAGGGCAAGAGAGAGTTGGCGTTGGAAAACGAGCTTTTGACAAAGGCGTTGGACCTATTGGAACAGGGGAAGCCGCTCAGGTGCTTGGAGCAGACCGTGGACACGGACAAATTAAGAGGTTTTTCTTTTCTTTCCTCCAAGCCGGAGTTAGTGCTTGTAAATGCTGAAGAGGATAAGAGCAGGGAACACATTCAGTCTGTTCTGAATGAGTTGAAAACCCTCGTCAATGATCAACCGAGAATTTCTGTTGACTGGTTGTTCGCGGACAGCGAGGCCGAAATTACCGGACTGTCAGTCGAAGAGGCTCGGGAATTTTTGGAAGACCTTTCGCTCGATGAGGGAGCCAAGGACCGGATTGTTCGCACGTCGTTTCTGTTGCTTGAGTTGATAGTCTTCTTTACTGCGGGGGAACCCGAGGTGAGAGCCTGGCCGCTCACATGTGGATCGAGCGCCTTGGAAGCGGCCGGTACTGTTCACACGGACATGGCCAAGGGTTTCATCAGGGCCGAGGTTATTTCCTTTGATGACTTTCGCGATGCGGGATCCATGGCGGCTGCGCATAAAGCAGGAAGGATACGACTGGAGGGCAGAGACTACACGGTGAGAGATGGGGACATTATTTTGTTTCGTTTTAATGTGTAATGCCCGAAATATAAAGTTATGGTCGTCTATGAGAGGAGGCATCGCTAAGTCTTTGGCACTAATATGTTTTTTTCATAGACTTTTTTTGTGATTTGCAGTAGGGTTGATTCATCGTCGCTTGAAATATGGACTGAAATAGGCGCTCATGACTCGACAGGCCCGAATATTGTACGTGAAGAGAAGCCATGGACACTACGATTGAATCACTTGGCACCCCGCGGATTGACTCTCCGCTGAAGTCCCTGAAATTCGTGGAAGAATCGGAGAGGGTCCTCTACGACATTTCAGTGGAGAGTGCTTGTAGGGACTTGTCTTCAGGCAAGGAACCGGAGTCGTTCATGCGGGCGGGGCCTCGGTCGAAGATCTTCTTTGATTGCAGCAAGTTGAAGTGCGCCATCGTGACATGTGGTGGTTTGTGCCCCGGGCTTAACAATGTGATTAGATCGGTTGTGCTGACCCTTCATCATTCCTACGGGGTGAACAACATTCTGGGGATTCGTTATGGTCTGCAGGGTTTGATTCCTCGGTATGGCCATGGGTTCATGGAATTGACGCCCGAGGTGGTATCGGAGATCAACGAACTGGGGGGTACGATACTCTCTTCGTCCAGGGGCCCTCAGGATATTCAAGAAATCGTGGATGCCCTGGAGCGAATGAATGTTGGTATTTTCTTTGCCATAGGAGGCGATGGAACATTTCGTGCGGCAGCCCGGATTTCTGAGGAGATTCGGCAGAGGAATGCAAAAATAGCGGTGATAGGCATTCCAAAAACAATTGACAATGATATTAACCTTTTGTCTAGGTCCTTCGGTTTCAATACCGCGGTGAGTATGGCCACACAGGCCATAGGGGCTGCGCATGTTGAGGCCAATGGCGCTCCAAACGGCATTGGCCTGGTGAAACTCATGGGAAGGAATTCAGGTTTCATAGCGGCCAGTGCTGCATTGGACAAACGATACGCCAATTTTGTCCTGATCCCGGAGTCCGATTTTGATATCGACGGGCCGAGAGGGTTCTTGGCGGTGCTGGAAGAAAGGCTCCTGCGAAGAAAGCACGCTGTAATAGTGGTTGCGGAAGGCGCCGGCCAGAAGTATTGCTCGGCGGACGGCGCAGATGAGTCGGGGAATCCGAGATTGGGTGATATTGGTTATTACCTTAAACAGCGCATTTCGGAGTATTTTCATTCGAAGGGTATAGAGACTAACTTAAAATACATAGACCCCAGCTACACGATCAGGTCGGTGCCGGCAACGGCGAACGATTCCGTGTTTTGCGGGTTTCTCGGTCAAGATGCCGTACACGCCGGCCTCGCAGGCAAGACCAACATGGTAGTTGGCAGCATGAATGATCAGTTTGTGTATGTTCCCATACGGGAGATTGTCAAAGCACGTCGTCAAGTGGATCTGGATGGGAGGTTATGGCGCAGTGTCCTGGAAGCTACTGGGCAGCCGTCTTTTCTCAATGACGAGCCGGCTTCATTATGACAGGTTATCATTGGGTGAAAGGGTTGTGATTAAAGGAGAGAACTTCAGGCGCGGCCGGATGTCAAAAAGCTTTAGTCGTCGAACTTTATGGTCATGTTTTGGCCAATTTTTAGATGGAGGTAAGGATAATGACTAGGATAGTTTGGTTGATCGTGTTCACCGTCGTGTGCGGATCAATGGTGTTTTCGTCCGCCGATGCAAGCGCGTTTTTTGTGGCCACGGCGCAAAATTTCCGTGGGGCTCTCTATCAAGGATTTGGACCTACGCCCGGTCATGCATCGGAAATGGCTTTCGTGAAGTGCACGCAGAATTCCTTCGCGCCGAGAAGTTGCAGGGTGTTGGAGGTTCGTGTGGAGTGTCCTCCACCGCTGTGTCCTCCACCTTTGCGGAAGCCCATGTCAAAAACTCGCATAAGCTACGACAGCCCGCAGGGTCCTCCTTGGGCATCTCCTATGCGTTAGCATTTTTTTTGAAAGGTGTTCCTCTGCGTGGACAAGGGGGTGGCCATGTCGTTTCAAGCCCGTATAGAGGGGTTTTTCAAAGTAATCGTTCTGGTGTTTCTGGTGTTGCTGGCATCGTACGGACTGATGGTGATTCTTGTGAATCAGCTTGATCAACATCACGGAGAAAGAGCCGTTGAAACCGTCCATCCCTTTGTCAGTGGAGCGGCATCTGCGGCAGGGGACAGGATGAGAGAGGCCCTCATGGCGACCCCGGACGATCGGTTGGAAAAGGATGGGGAAGTTCTGGGCCGGAAGTTGTATCCTGCCGTAAAGGGTTTCCTCAAAGGCCAGATGGATGGATTTGCCGCTGATCCGGAACGGAAAGAACTTGGTAAGAAGGTTTTTGATGCGTCAAAGGAATTGTCCAAGGACGTGGCAACTCCCCTGGGAGAAAAGTTGCAGGAACAATCTCAAGTCATATTGAAGGACCTGGATCAAACACTCCAGGGGGTGAAGAGATTGCGAGATGACAATAAGGATCTCATAGACGGATTGACCTCAGGTCTGGAAGCTCTGCGCAATAGGCTCAAGCAATCCGGGCCTACGCCCCAATGAAATGGCTTTGAGGCCATATAGCCGAGGACGAGTCATCACAGTCAGGAGTCGTATGGTACGAGATACTCGTGGTTTATCCCGGCGTCAGTTTATGCTTGCGCTTGGCGGAACGGCGGTTGCAGCATGGTCGCTGCACCCCGGCGACGC
>JAUPKT010000085.1 GCA_030837305.1 Thermodesulfobacteriota bacterium | reverse complement strand
TCATAAAGATATCGTAGCTTCGTGAGTATAATTATCATATTAATATAAAGTCTGTCAATAGATTATACTCTCAACATATTGAATAGAAGTATAATTTAATCAGCTAAATTGTTGTCAAGTTTTCGTCACGTTGAAGGTGAAGGGGACGGTGTTCTCACCAAATCGCCAAGGCCACGGAGGACCTCGGTACAGGATTCCGGATGGAGGGCGGCCTTGTCAGCGTGTTTCTCGAAACTCTGGGAATACCTATATCAGTGAGCTTCTGTCTGAGTTTCCTTCGGTTTGTCAAGTTCGAAGGCGTCATGGAGAGCACGCACTGCCAGTTCCGCATATTTCTTTCTTACGACGCAGGAGATTTTAATTTCGGAGGTTGAGATCATCTCGATGTTTATGCCTTCGTGGGCCAAGGTAGTAAACATTTTGGCTGCGACTCCCGAGTAGGATCGCATTCCCAGGCCAATGATGGAGACCTTTGCGATGTCAGTGGACCCGCTCACGTCCTGGGCGGCTAGCGATCCTTGAATGTGCCGGCAAATCTCGAGCCCTTTGGCAAGGTCTGCTTCCGGGATTGTGAAGCTGATGTCCGTCTTCCCTTCTGCGCTGCTGTTTTGAATGATCATGTCGATGACAATGTGTGCATCGGCTAAAGCTGAAAATATATTTGAAGCAACCCCTGGTTTGTCCTTGACTCCGGTAACCGTTATTTTTGCCTCTTTCATGTTACATGTGACGGCTCTGACCGATTCTTTTTCCATTTCGGGATTCTCCTCTGTGACCATTGTTCCCTGGTTATCGTTAAAGCTGGATCTCACTACCACCGGCACCCTGTACCTCATCGCGAATTCAACAGCCCTTATGAAAAGGACCTTTGCGCCCAAGGACGCCATTTCCAGCATTTCTTCATAGGCAACGGAACTCAGTTTTCTTGCTTTCGACGTGATGTGAGGGTCTGTGGTGTATACCCCATCCACATCAGTGAAAATCTCACAAAGATCGGCCTTGAGAGCTGCTGCGACAGCCACTGCCGATGTGTCGGATCCTCCCCTTCCCAAGGTGGTGATGCTCCCTGCGTCGGTTACGCCCTGAAAACCGGCGACGATGACTATCTTGCCGGCTTCTAGATCAGTGTGAATTGCGTCTCGTTTCACGTCGTTGATTCGAGCCGCCCCGTACGCGTCGTCCGTGACGAGCGGGATTTGCCATCCGCAATATGATACGGCGAGGTACCCCATGGCCTGGAGGGTCATGGCAAGAAGTGCAATTGTGGCCTGTTCTCCGGTGGATAGCAGGACATCGAGTTCCCGTTCGTTGGGAGTCGGGGAGATTTTTTGTGCCATACCGATCAGTCTGTCCGTCTCGCCGGCCATGGCAGAAACGACCACGACCATTTGATGTCCCTGATCTTTACGTCTGACTATTTTACGAGCAACATTGGCTATTCTTTCGAGGTCGCCGACAGATGTCCCCCCATATTTTTGAACTATGAGCGACATACCTATTCTCCATTAAATATATTGTTCAGTTTACTTGATGCGAGATACCATGATTCTTTGTTATTTGTGAAAACTCTTCGATGTCCGACATCCTCTCGTCCCACTTACTTCCAGTCCTCCACTCAAACACGATTATGCGTTCGTTCTCTCCTTCGTCGTAACTCAGAGACACTTTGAGGGCAGCTTCTGGGCATTCCGTCATTTTCTCAGGCCATTCCACGACAAGGACGGAAGCGTATTCATAGACAATTTCCAAGCCGACGTCCTCGATATCGGGCTGGTCTATCCGATAGAAATCAGCGTGAAAGGCTACGCGGTCTTCACCGTACCGATTGAGGAGAGTGAAAGTCGGACTTACGACGTCGTCAAGGTGAATCCCTGAGTATTGTGCGATAATGCCCTTGGCGATTCTCGTCTTTCCCGTTCCAATTTCGCCGTGCAAATAAATATGATCGCCTGGCTGCAGCATCCCTCCTATCCATTTACCCAACTCAATTGTTTCTTCTTCTGAGTAGGATTTGCGCGAAATGTAATGGGTTATCTGCTTGTTTTCACTTGGACTCATTCTCGGACTTCACTCTTTGTACTACAGCAACCGGAACCATTGATCTCCAGCATTTTCCGGTCACTCCGGCAACGTTTCGAACTGCGCTGTTTTACTCCTTGAATGCGTTCCCAGTCCGGAACGCGTTTTCGGCAGAGCACGAAAACAGCATAATTTTTTACAATACCATTTTTCTTGCGGAGAACAAAAGTGAATTCCACTGAGAATTAAGGGTTTGATGAGAATCTAAACTGACCGGGAAAACTTGTCCGGTGGGCTTGCTTGAGTCAATCCCCTCCATGTATGATATTGCCTTTGTGGGAGACCTTTGCATGCGGGGGTTCTCTCTCCGTTATAATCATTAAATGCTGTGGTGGTGAGTTTTATGTCGACGAAACCTATCGTTGCGGTGGCCAAGACTAAACCGGCCACGGTTCTGGATGACATCGCTTCTCTCATGGGGCAAGCCGGAGTAATGGATTATCTTGATTCGTCCAAACCTGTCATCCTCAAGGACAACATATCATGGCATTTTCCGTTCCTGGGGGCCAACACCACTCCCTGGCAGTTGGAAGGAGTAATACGTGCATTGAAGGAGTTCGGTTACCGGGACATCGTAGCAGTCCAAAATGAAACCGTGGTTACCAACGCGTTCAAGGGCGAACGGTTCAATAAGTACGTCCCAATTTTCAAGAAGTACGGCGTTCAAGTTCTGTATAATTTCAGAGAATCCGACATTCGGTGGATACGGTATAAACCGCAGGCAGCCATGAGGGTATTGGACGAGATATACCCTGAGGGTATTCGGATCCCCGAATATTTCATGGGGAAAAATATCCTCCATCTCCCGACGGTGAAGTGTCATATTTATACAGGAACGACAGGGGCAATGAAGAACGCTTTTGGCGGATTGCTCAATTCAAGGCGCCATTATACCCATTCCGTAATCCACGAGACACTCAATGATCTGCTGGCAATTCAGAAAGAAATTCACTCTGGTATTTTCACGGTCATGGATGGTACGGTTTGTGGAAAGGGGCCCGGTCCCCGCACCATGGAGCCCATTGAAAAGGATTTTATGTTGGCCTCAGGGGACAGCGCGGCTATCGATGCAGTAGCCGCATCAATGATGGGGTTTAATCCCATGGATCTCAAGTTTATTCGTATCGCCCACGAGAGCGGCCTCGGAGTGGGCAAACTGGACGAGATAGACATTCGGGGGGCGGATGTCTCAGGCGAAAATTGGGGCTTCACCGTGGGCAACAATGCGGCGTCTATGGTGGGCAAGTTTATTTGGTTTGGTCCCCTCAAGCCTCTACAAAAGCTTTTTTTTCGAACTCCCTTGGTTTATCTCTTCGTTTTTGGTTCATTTTTCTACCATGATTTTATTTATTGGCCCTTGAAAGCAAAACCCCAAATGCAGGCCTTTAAGAAGACCAGCAAATGGGGAAAGCTGTTTGACGATTATCCCGAGAATTAGGCTTCTTCGTAGGAATCCGCTTTTCTTCTAGACTCCCCGGAAGAATTCACTGTTCAGGTGGTCGTTAAGTTCAGAGCGGACCTGATAGCGTACGGTTTCGACGTCTCTCTGCCATTGGTCCACTTTTTCCAGAGCTTCTGTTTCCCACGGGAGTCTTTCCTGGGGTGTTTTCATGCGGATGTCTCTCTCCAGTTCTCGGGGGACCGGAGACTCGAGCAAGGCCTGGTACTGGACTTTAATCCTTCTAATGATGTGCAAGAGACTTACAAGGTCTTGACGTGAAAGTTGGCGGGGTTTGCCTCGGGTTGGATTCTTAGGAACAAGGCATAATTCTTCTAAGGGGGTGCCTTCCTTGAGTGCCTTGTTGATAAGTTGTTTTAGGTGACGATAATTGCTTTTGAAGTCACCGGGAGGTTCGGAGACTCCAGCGGCCGGATCGGAAAAAGAACGGAACATACCCATACCTCCTACGATAATACTAACACCGGGAGCCGTCCGACTTACCGACTCTCGGAAAACAATGCGCTGATAACACGTCCTATACCTTTAGTCAACAAGTAGTTTACTAATTGCTCTTATTATATTGATTGAAAAATAACTTTTGTTTCTATTTTTTCACATCTACCTGTTCTCCAGTGACGTATTTTTGTGGAATTCTCGGAGCTGAAGTGCTGTTAACAGATTGTATCTCTTAGGATTAGCGAATTTGGAGCCGCCGCGCCATCCGCCGCGCATGGATCCTCGATCAGAGAGCACATAATTTTTTGTTTGAACCATTTATGTTAGCAGGAGTGGTCGCGCGTGCTTGTCGGCTTTGGGTTCTTTACTTTGCGCGCTTGATGGTTTAATTTTCGCCAAAATTAATGAACAGGACTATTGTCGTGGGTCAAAAAGATATCGTAATACGTGGAGCAAGAGAGCACAACCTTAAGAACCTTGACCTCAACATTCCCAGGGACAAGTTGGTTGTTGTCACAGGCTTGTCCGGGTCGGGGAAGTCCTCTCTCGCATTTGATACGATATACGCAGAAGGGCAACGCCGCTACGTCGAGTCGCTCTCGACATACGCACGACAATTCCTTGAGATCATGGATAAACCGGATGTTGATCTCATTGAGGGTTTGTCCCCGGCCATCAGCATCGAACAAAAAACTTCATCCAAGAACCCCCGATCCACAGTGGCCACGGTTACTGAAATATATGACTATCTGAGGCTTCTCTATGCGCGAGTGGGGATCCCCCATTGTTGGGAATGTGGGAAGCCCATTCGGTCCATGACGGTGGACCAGATGATTGACGCGGTAATGACTCTGGAGCGAGGCACACGTTTTTATCTCCTGGCGCCCATGGTCACCGGTCGAAAGGGTGAATTTCGGAATGAACTACAGCATCTCCTCAAAGAAGGCTACGTGCGAGCCAAGATCGATGGTGAGCTGAAAGATCTCACGCAGGAGATCACCTTAAACAAGAA
Source organism: Thermodesulfobacteriota bacterium (assembly GCA_030837305.1). GTDB lineage: Bacteria > Desulfobacterota > Desulfomonilia > Desulfomonilales > Desulfomonilaceae > JAUPKT01. Next base: position 3,096 of record JAUPKT010000085.1, on the reverse strand, counting down.
TCGGAAGCACACGATTCAGGTCGTGATTGATCGCCTTGAGGTGAAGGACGGAATTGAGAAGCGGTTAGCGGACTCAATGGAGACAGCTCTTCGGTTGGGAAAAGGCGTTGCCGTGGTTGAAGACATGGGCGGCCATGCCATGGTTTTTAGTGAGAAATTCGCATGTCCCGAACATGGTACTTCGATCACTGAATTATCCCCACGGCTGTTTTCCTTTAACAACCCATTTGGGGCATGCCCGGAATGTGGGGGGTTGGGGGTCAAGACAAGGTTTGATCCGGAACTTTTGGTGCCTAATCCCAAGTTGTCGTTGAGGGATGGTGCAGTCGCCGTGTGGGAGAATCGGTTTTCACCATTCTTTCAGCAAATGGTGGATGCCCTGGGAAAGCACTACGGTTTCGACGTACAGAAACCTTTCATGAAGCTGCCTGAATACATACAGGAAATCATATTGCATGGTAGTGGTTCCGAGGAGATAGAATTCGCGTACGAACGTGATGGTCGGAAACTTTTCTTTCGAAAGACCTTCGAGGGAGTCATTCCACATTTGGAAAGACGTGCCCGGGAAACGCGCTCTGAAGACATTATGATTAACTTCGGTCACTACATGAGTTCAGTTCCATGCGAGTCCTGTGATGGGGCACGTCTTCGAAAAGAGGCCCTGCATGTTCTTGTGGGAGGCATGCCCATACACAAATTGACGTCTCTTTCGGTTCGCAAGGCGTCTGAGTTTGTTGGAGGACTGGCGCTGGATCGTCGTCAGGCCGAGATTGGACGACGCGTTATTAAGGAAATTGGTGACCGCCTTGGGTTCTTGGAGAAGGTAGGACTTGACTACCTGACTCTTGACCGCTCGGCTGCCACCCTTTCGGGTGGGGAATTTCAGAGAATCAGACTGGCGACCCAGGTGGGGTCGTCTTTGGTCGGGGTTCTCTATATATTGGACGAGCCGAGCATAGGTCTTCATCAGAGAGACAACCAAAGGCTCTTGTCTACATTGATGGCCTTGCGGGATCAGGGCAACTCGGTGATCGTAGTGGAACACGATCCTGAGACAATCCTCAGTGCAGATCATATTATTGATATGGGACCGGGTGCGGGACGCCTTGGTGGGGCTGCCGTCTTCCAAGGATCTCCTCAGGAGATACTCTGTTCCGAGACTTCTCTTACCGGCAAATATCTTGCGGGCAAAGCCTCCATAGCCATTCCAAGAAAAAGACGGGGACTCAGCAAGAAAAGATTGCGATTGCGAGGCGCACGAGCAAATAATCTCAAGAACATAGATGTGACAATCCCTCTGGGGATTTTCACGTGCATAGCGGGTGTTTCAGGATCGGGCAAGAGCACCCTCATTATGGACATTCTGTTTCCGGCTCTTTGTCAGCGTCTTTATGGAACCCGCGCCAAAGCGGGCGGGCATGACGGACTGGAAGGAACATCCTTTGTGGACAAGGTAATCGACATAGACCAGAGTCCTATTGGTCGTACACCCAGGTCCAACCCTGCTACTTATACCGGTGTGTTCACATTTGTACGAGATCTTTTTGCCACATTGCCAGACTCGAAAATGCGCGGGTATAAGCCCGGCCGGTATAGCTTCAACGTAAAAGGAGGACGCTGTGAGGCTTGCCGCGGGGACGGCATCATCAAAATTGAGATGCACTTCCTTCCTGATGTGTATGTAAAGTGCGATACGTGCCATGGACAACGCTACAATCGTGAAACGTTGGACATTAGGTATAAAGGCAAGAATATTGCCGACGTGCTTGATATGACGGTTAATCAGGCCGCTGAGTTCATGGAAAACATACCTTCCATTTACAACAAGCTTCGCACTATTCAAGATGTTGGCTTGGGCTACATCAAACTTGGTCAGGCCGCTACTACCCTGTCGGGAGGAGAAGCTCAGCGGATAAAATTGTCACGTGAATTGTCCAAACGCAGTACAGGCAAGACACTGTACATTCTGGACGAACCAACAACAGGTCTCCATTTTGCAGATGTGCGAAAATTGTTGGAGGTCCTTCAGAGCCTCGTTGAGGGGGGAAATACGGTTGTGGTTATTGAACATAACCTCGATGTGATTAAGGTTGCAGACTACGTTATCGACTTAGGTCCTGAGGGCGGTGACGAAGGTGGCAGGATTGTCGCTGCCGGGACGCCCGAGCAGGTCGCTCAGACGCCCGGGTCATACACCGGTTTGTATTTGAAGGAGGTGCTGGGAAGAGAGAACGCCGGTTATCACCTCTTCGAAGTGGAGGGTCGCTCAGGTAGTATATTCTCTACACCGCAAGAAGGAGAACCGTCAACCAAGCTGAAAGCGGCGGGTGCACGTATGGCTGTGGCTCCCCATCCTTCCCATGCCAGGACCAAAGGCCGTTAGCCCCTCTCTTCTATTCCGACATAGACCGGCGCGTAGAATCGTATTCCCGTGTGAAGGATCGCTCCCCAGCGTTCTCCGGTCTCATCCATTTTATTGATGATTTCGTTACTTTTTCTCCTGGTCGATCTTCTTGAGTTCTTTTCGCAGGATCTTACCCACGGCACTCTTGGGCAAGGAATCAACGAACTCCACGTATTTAGGGATCTTGTATTTTACCAGGTTTTGTTTGCAATATTCGATGATCTCTTCTTCCGTAATGGTTTCCCCTTCTTTGAGGACTACAAATGCCTTTATACGCTCTCCTGAATAGTCGTCAGGGACTCCTATTGCGCATCCTTCCAGGATCTTTGGATGGGCGAAGAGGACCTCGTCAACGTCCCGGGGATAGATGTTAAATCCGCCGGAGATGATCATATCTTTTTTCTGTCTACGATACTGAGGTAACCTTCCTCGTCCATGACAGCTATGTCTCCCGTGAGGAGCCACCCATCCCGGAGTGCAACGACATTCTCTTCGGGGCGATTAATGTAACCGGCCATGACCTGAGGGCCCTTGACGCACAGCTCTCCTGGTTCCCCAATAGTCGTAATTTCCTTGTCGTAATCGTCCACATCCACAAGTTTAACGAGAGTATTAGGGATTGGTAATCCAATCGTGCCGAGTTTCGTCTCCCCGCCGAAAGGGTTCACCGTTGCTACCGGCGATGTTTCGGT
>JAUPKT010000084.1 GCA_030837305.1 Thermodesulfobacteriota bacterium | reverse complement strand
CTATGGAAATCGGTGTGGAGGACGGGGAGATCATTGCTGTTTCGAAAGGTCTAAACATACGCGATTACAATATTGAGGTAGCGCTCATGCGGCTTCAGAAGGACACGGGCATCAAACTGGGGGCGAGGAACGAGTAGAGAGAGCGTTGTCGTGTCTCTCCATGTCCCCCCTTGGATGGGTATTCCCGAAAACTTCTTCAGGGATTACTTCGTCTGTGCGGCCATCCTTTTCAGGGTACTGGTAGCTGATTTCCGCGAGCAGGACGCTCCGGAACACTCCTCGGTTTATTGGACATTTTCACAATCCGTGACGCCACTTGAGCATTACTATCCAGGAACCTTTTCAGAGTGGTCTGAAACTCTCATCCATGGACAGCACGATACCGGAGCGCAGGGCACACTGGCGCTGTGGGATGGGGGTTTCCCTCTGAATACAGCAAGACTGCCCACACGGCCATGCAACGTATGGTGACATGTTGCTCGATGGATGAGAAACCACTCTGAGGCGGCTCTTATTGTCCTGCGGGAGCACCTTGCTGGGGAGCCGGAGCGGCTCCGCCTGTTTCCGTTTGTCCCCATCTCATCTTTTTGGTGACCGGCTTCTGTTCCTCAGCCTGAGACAATCCAGGCGCAACGGCAGACTCGGCGGGGCGAGCATCCTGGAGAGATCTCTGACTTTCGGGCTGCCCGCCTGGTTGTGTGACGGCAGGTCTGGGGGTTGCCGCGGGTGATGAGGATGGCTGTGCCGGCTCGCGTAAGGTTCTTTGCAGAGACCGAGGGCTCTGAGGAGTTATAGTTACTGTATCCTCTGTAGTCCTAATGGGGGCCCCAGCAGCTGGCTCGTCTTCCGATATGGTGTCGATTTCAAGCGTCACACCGTCAGCATACATTTTTGGGGCTGGGTCGACCTTGGGTGGAGTTGGTACCGAGTCCCGAACGACCGGTGCCGTTTCCATCATCGTCTCCAGATCCGGGACCTCGGAGTCCCAATACATACGAGCGTGGGATGGCAAGGGAGTGCCTGCTGCCAGTATTGCCAAGGCTAATGCTAAGATTGTCACATATCGCATAGTGTCTCCTTTCGCGGGACAGATTGAGGGGTCATTGTATGAGGCTGCCCAAATCTAACAGATCAATAACAGATATTATCATAATTTTGGATAATTAGTCAACTTTCCGCAGCTTGCTTATGATGATTCGATTGTGATGACGATGTGAATGAGGAAACTTGAAAAAACTCGGTTTGTCTAGTAGTTTTGACGTTACCGGTATTTGCTGCCACTGGATTTGTCATTGGAAAAGTGTTGCGGCTTAAGAGTTCATCCGTGATTCAGCGAATAATGAGGTTTATTTCCGGCGTCGACGCGTTCCAGACCGAGGGTTCGGTCCTACGAACCGGACGACTTGGCCGGGGCAGGCCAATAAGAGGTGACCATGTGGGAATATAGTGAAAAGCTCAAAGACCACTTTTATAACCCGAGGAATGTCGGTGAGTTGGAAGACTCCAATGCCGTGGGAGAAGTGGGCTCGCTGGCTTGCGGAGATGCTTTACGGCTCTATCTCAAGATCGACCCTGAAACGGAAAAGATTCTGGACGCCCGTTTTAAGACCTTCGGTTGTGGGAGTGCAATAGCGTCCAGCAGTGCACTCACAGAGATGATAAAGGGTAAAACCATCGAAGAGGCTCTCCAGATAACCAATCAAGACATTGCAGCATATTTAGGGGGACTTCCCCCGGAAAAGATGCATTGTTCGGTCATGGGCCGAGACGCTTTCGAGGCTGCCATAGCTTGTTACAGGGGGGAACCTTCCCCAAAGGAAAAGCTTGAAGGAAACCTTGTTTGTCAGTGCTTTGGGGTGACAGACGAGGAAATCAAAAGGGTTGTCGAGGAGAACAATTTAACCACCGTGGAACAAGTCACAAACTACACCAAGGCCGGGGGTGGCTGTGGACAATGCCACGACGAGATAGAGGCTTTGATCAAGCTCGTTCAAGGGGAACTCAAGAAGGCAAAACCCGAGGACGTTCCGCGCAAGAAGGTGATGACCAACATTCAAAAAATCTCGAGGATTCAAGAGATCTTAGAGGATGAAATCCGGCCCTCGCTTCAGAAGGATGGAGGGGACATTGAACTCATCGATTTGGAGGGCAATCGTGTGGTTGTAGCCCTCAGGGGGATGTGCACTTCCTGCCCGAGTGCGTCGGTGACGCGAGGTCTCATCGAGGACAAGCTAAGAGAGCTTGTTCACCCCGATCTTTTCATCGAGGAGATTGATTCATGAAGGTCATTTACCTGGATAACAACGCTACGACAATGGTTGCCCCAGAGGTCTTTGAAGTGATTAGACCATATTTCGTGGAGCGCTACGGCAATCCTTCCAGCATGCATAGTTTTGGAGGTAAACTCGCCCGGGATGTGACTCAGGCCAGAGAGAGAGTTGCCGGGCTCATCGGGGCACATCCTTCAGAGATAGTGTTTAATTCCGGAGGAACAGAAGCAGACGCCACTGCTATCATGAGTGCCTTGGCCACCATGCCGGACCGTCGGGAAATTGTTACGACACGTGTGGAGCATCCAGCGGTTCTTAACCTATGTAAACACTTAGCACGTTACAAGGGCTACAAGGTTCATTGGCTGTCTGTGGACAAACAGGGTTTACTGGATATGGATGAGGTCAGAGCCAAAATTTCTGATCAAACCGCTATTGTGTCGGTCATGTGGGCTAATAATGAGACCGGGGTCATTTTCCCTTTGCAGGAGATCGCACAGATAGCGAGTGAGCACGGGGCTCTGGTACACTCAGACGCGGTTCAGGCCGTGGGAAAAGTGCCGATTGATCTCACCAACACCAATATACATTTTCTGAGCATTTCGGGCCACAAGCTGCACGCCGTGAAGGGCATTGGAGTGCTCTATGTGAGGAGAGGGACACGTTTCTCACCGCTCATGGTAGGTGGGCATCAAGAATTGGACAGGAGGGCAGGAACTGAGAATGTGCCTGGAATAGTGTCCATGGGGATGGCCGCTGAATTGGCGGCCAGTCATTTGGCCGGCCGCACTCAGGGGATTGCGCGCCTGAGAGACAGACTCCAGGAAGAACTTTTGAAGGCCATTCCCAACTCGCACGTCCACGGTCATCGGGAGTTGCGCCTTCCTAACACCCTCAACATGGGTTTTGAGTTTGTCGAGGGCGAGGCCATTTTGATGAGAATGGATGAAAAAGGTATCTGCGCTTCTTCAGGATCCGCTTGTTCATCGGGGTCACTCGAACCTTCGCACGTCTTGAGAGCTATGGGCGTCCCTTTCACGGCAGTCCACGGATCAATTAGATTCTCTCTGTCGCGATATACTACGGCCGAGGAAATCGATTTTGTTCTGAACGAAGTCCCGGAGATCATTTCATTCCTGAGGCGCTTATCACCTTTTGTGAATCGAGATTTTGATAGAGCGTGCGTGGTACAGTGAGAGCGGAGCGGGGGGATTAAACAGAAGGCGCAAATGAGAGGAGGACACATTATAGTAGTCGTCGTCGCTGTAATTATGATTTCATATCAATTGGTTAAGAAAACTATTTCGAATACGACACCTATTTTCAATCCATCATATTGACATTAAATATTTCTGCGGGCAGGAACCCGTTTTTTCTGGTCATCAAACCAACTTTGTAGTATATATGATCAAAAATATTTTGATGGAGTTGGTTGTCGTGAGTTCTAATGTTGTTATATTGACTATTGCTGCGACCGTGGCAGTAATTAGCCTTACTCTGGGAGGAATAGCGATTTCGTTGGCAGCGTACACAATTTTGCTGCATTGACGGCAAAAGCCTTCGCTTTTCTAACCTCGGACCGGCGTTCTTATTCGTCAGGAGAATCTGACGAGGCCACGATGTTGAGTGTGGTATTTTGTAGTTCAAGGCACTGGTTGCCGAAGTTTTATTTTGCCGGCCTATGAAATTGCGAGGAGAATGAGTTCTCACAGAGGAAAGCTATTTTCCCCAATGTGTGGAAGTCGAGCCTCTGTGGTCGAAAAAACAAATTGGCAGGTCCTTCCCAGAAGCCTTTCTTGTCGTTTAGCGAAGTCCCCCCGTGGATCCATATGATTAGGCTCCTCGTCTTCTCTCCACTGGTCTTCATGATTGTCGGCTGCGGGTTCCAGAAATCGACTCTCGAAGTCGATCTTCAAGATCTCCTGGACGACGTTCAGAGGAAAGCCCGTATTATAAAACAGTTCAGAACCGACTTTATCAAGGTTCGCGTCAGCGGGGCATTTAGGGCTCCAATAGTCGTAAGCGGTCTTCTTATTTATCAAAAGCCCTCTATTTTCTCACTTCGTTATCGCGGTGACGT
>JAUPKT010000083.1 GCA_030837305.1 Thermodesulfobacteriota bacterium | reverse complement strand
AGGCCGCATTTTTCAAGCTTAGATGCGTATTGATAGGCCTGCTGAGCCGCAAAATTACCCAGGGCTCCTTTGACCCTATGGGCCCATTTTTGAAGGCCCTCCCGGTCGGCGGACCGAATGGCCGTTGTCATGGCATGGCGACAGCCCTCGTAGTCATCAAAGAAGATTTCCATGAGATGCCCGAGCAACGTGAGGTCCCCGGCGACCCGTTCCATCAATTCCTCAACGTCGACAGGGTCTCCGTGGCTGGCACTCTCGACGTCGGACGTTGAAGGATCTGAATGCGTTCCAAGACGTTTCATGCTATTCGCTTTCCTCATATTGATGTCTTCAAAAAAAGGGATACCTGAAATTTACGCGCAGGAGGCTGCGCGATAAGCGTGGATAATAGCACAAGTTAGATTTGCCTGCCTTATTGAATCGCAAGAATTCATTTGTCCTATTTGGATAATCATGTTGAACCCTTGAGCCGGTCTTGTGTCTCCGCAGTTTTTTTGGACGCTCATCTCCCTTAGTGTTATATACAGATTTGATAGTTTAAGGATGCCCCTGAACCTCAGTCTCAGGGTCGGGAGAAAGCTTGAAAGCGTTGAAGAAATTCTCGAGCCATTTTCTGCGCAGCGTGTTGGCCTCGCCGCAAGCGGCTTTAATTTTAGGCTTTGCCGGTGTTATTCTCTTGGGAGCCGTTATTCTTTGGTTGCCCATGAGTCGGCAGGGCATCGATATTTCTTTCCTTGATGCATTGTTTACATCTACCTCTGCCGTGTGCGTGACAGGGCTGACGGTCGTGGACACCGGGAAGGATTTTAGTAGGGTCGGCCAAGTAGTAATCGTGCTCCTGATTCAGACGGGTGGACTTGGGGTCATGACCTTCGCCGGCTTGGCCTTTCAGCTCTTTGGAATGCGGATGTCTCTGAGGTCGGAAGCCGTCCTTCATGACACGTTGTTTCAGAGACACGTGGGGGCGGAATTCGGTCATACCTTCAGAACTATCTTGCTGTTGACCGGCTTCATAGAGGGGGTTGGGGCTGTTTTGCTCTTTGTTCTCCTTTCGCGAGAAATGGGAGTATCTGATGCCGCATTTTCAGCTATTTTTCATTCGATATCGGCCTTTTGCAACGCGGGCTTCTCTCTTCGTTCGGACAACCTCGTGGGCTTGAGAGAAAACGAATTTATCCTCATTGTCATCATGACGCTGATTGTGCTAGGGGGATTAGGGTATACGGTAGTTCACGAAATTTACGAGTTTCTCGGGCGGTTCGCGGTTCGTAGCGGAGAGACATTCTCGATTCAAGCATTTTCCTTTCATGCTCGAATAGTCGTGGTAATTACTCTTTTCCTCATTTTTGGGGGAGCTGGTTTTCTTATACTCTTTGGTATCGGCGAGCCGGAACTATCAACGTGGGAGTTGATTGTGAACGCGCTGTTTCAGTCGGTAACGGCTCGGACCGCAGGATTCAATTCCGTTGACATTGGGCGACTTCCATCGCCGTCCCTTCTCATACTCATCATGCTTATGTTCGTGGGAGGGGCTCCAGGATCCTGTGCAGGCGGCATCAAAATAACATCCGCTGCAATTCTTTGGGCTCGTTTCCTTTCGGGCCTTCGGGGGCAACGGGAGGTCAATCTCAGGGACAGAATGATTCCACAGGATCTCATCAGCCGTACCGATTTCTTGGTTGCTTTGGCCCTCTTATGGAATCTGACAGGCATATTTTTTCTGTTCTCATTCGAGACCGGGCTAAAGGTCGATACGTTGAGTCTCATTTTCGAGCAAATATCAGCGTTTGGTACCGTGGGGCTGTCCACTGGGATTACTCCCCAAATGTCCTGGGCAAGCAAGCTGTGGTTGATTGCCACGATGTTTGTGGGCAGACTCGGGCCTCTTACGATAGCCTTGTGGATCATTCCATCCGGCGGTGTCAAGATTCGGTATCCCAGGGGAACGGTGATGATAGGATGAAGAAAGGCAAGAAGAGAATTTGCGTGATCGGGTTGGGGCAATTCGGCAGTGAAATGGCCCGGCAATTGGCCAAACACTGCGAGGTGTTGGCGCTCGACATGGATGAAGACAGAGTGAATGCCCTCGCCGATGAGGTCCAGCAGGCACTGATTGTGGATGCCAAAGACTACGCTACGTTATCCTCCCTGGTCTCCCATGACTATGATGAAGCGGTGGTAAGTCTTGGGGAGAGCATGGAGGCGAGCATCTTGTGTACATTGCATCTCAAAAAGATTGGTGTTCCAGTGATACGGGCAAAGGCAATCAGCGAGGATCACGCTTCGATATTGAGATCGGTGGGAGGCACAGAGACGATCTTTCCTGAGAGAGAAACCGCACAGCGGATTGCTTCACAGATCATCAATCCAAACCTCCTTGATTTCATTCCACTGGCAGAAGGGTTTGAAGTCATCGATGTAGCCCCTCCGGATGACTTCTACGGGCACACTTTGCAGGAACTCAATCTACGGGAACGCTTTGGAGCTTTCGTCATAGGGGTTAAAGAGCTGGTCCCACCGAAGTTTGTATTCCTGCCCGGGCCTGATTTTATCGTAAAACCCAGTGATGTTCTCGTCGTGATAGGCCATCATGAAGTCTTGAACGGTCTTAAAGGGATGAAAGTATAGCTGGGAGCGTCTCTCGACGCCCTTGAGTATTCTCAAGAACCCGCAGAGCTTGGTTGACCTTGGCGGCCATAACAAGTCGCTTCTTTTCAGGTCATTGTGAGACACAATGGTCGATCTTCATGCATCCTGCAGCATGTATCGGTATGAGAGGTTGAGATAATTCACCACGTAGTCGTTTATTGATTCCTCCAGAGAGAGAAACTCTCCATTGAAGCCGGCAGCCCGCAGCTTATCCATTTGGGCGCAGGTATGGTACTGGTAACGTGCTTCAAGGCCGTCAGGCATATCGATATACTTGATGGATGAGGGTATCCCCAAAGCAGCGCAGACAGCGGCTGCCAAAGCATTGAACGTCCGAGGGGTTCCCGTTCCGGCATTGTAGATTCCGTTGAGATCGGGACGGTCCAGAAAATGGAGCGCTATTCTCACGGCGTCCTTGACGTAAATGAAGTCTCGGCACTGGTCACCGTGGTTATATTCCGGTCGGTATGATTTGAAGAGCCTGACTTGGCCCGACTCACGGGCCTGCAAATAAGCCCTTATTGCAACGCTTCTCATGTCGGCCTTGTGATACTCGTTGGGACCGAAAACATTGAAGAATTTTAGACCCACCGCGTGCTTGAGAAACCCTGACTTCAATGACCACGTGTCAAAAAGGTGCTTGGAATAGCCGTAAATGTTGAGTGGGCAAAGGGAATCCAACGTTGTTTCTTGATCTGAGTATCCGGACGATCCATCTCCGTAGGTTGCTGCGCTGGATGCGTAAATAAATCGTATGCCCTTTCTCGCTGCAAAACGTGTGGCGAGCCGGATTGAATATCTGAAATTATTCTGCATGAGATAATCCGCATCTGTTTCAGTGGTGGAACTGCACGCCCCCATGTGAAAAACGGCCCAAACGCCATGGTCAAAAATGCCTTGATCGAGCTTGTTCAAAAAATGGTCTTTGTGCTCATAATCCATGTATTTCAAGCCTAGGAGATTTTTCCATTTTTCAGATTGACCCAGGCGATCCACTATGAGTATGCGGTCCTCGCCTCTATCATTTAATGCGCGAACGAGATTACTACCAATGAATCCGGCACCTCCGGTGACAATTATCACGTTTGAACCTCCACGGCATGTCTTCAGCAGGGATCGTCTCATACTCCCGTTGACGATCCGCACGGCATAATATATCGATTTCTCCTGCTTGCCAATTGTCGTCCGGTGAATTGAACTCGTCGAAGGGGAAATAAGTCCGACTGCATGATAAACTTGATGGAAACCATTGAAGAATGTCTCTCTGCGTCGAGGGAGATCAACCCAAGACCCATTTATCAATTTTTACTGATACTCTAGACAACCGTCGCTTCGTTATGGTAGGGATTTGTATGCCAATCATCCCCTTGGCAAAGAGACACGAGTATATGGAGGGAATCTGAATGAAGAAAGTTTTGTTGATCGCTGCTTTAGTGGTATCGCTTGGGATCGTTTTTGCCATGTTTGGGAGCAACGCCTCAGCGCGAATGTTTTGTGCTCCAATGACACCCATGATTGCGGGTGCTGGATGCTGCTTCCCCGTTTGTGGGCCTGTTTATTGCTGTCCAACAGCTCCAAAGGCAGTGAAGAGTGGAGCGCCCAAGGCAAAATCAGAGAAGAAAGAAAAGAAAGAAACGAAGGAAAAGAAAGAGAAGAAGTAACACTCCCTGTGTTTGCACTGATCTCTCAGGGGGTTTGCGTGCCGTCTTGCCGGGGATACATCCAAGGGGATGATTTTAGGCTGCCCATGGCTTTGCCATGGCGCAGTTGATGCCCCAGAGAGATGATTCAAAGAGAACTTGAGGGCCCGGCCCTCCGAGGAACTCGAAAGGTGTAGGTCAACCAAGCCTTCGTGACCTCCACGGAATGATTTGTTAGGAAAATGGACCGAATGTAATTTGTGACCCAGGAGACCCGACTCCTCGGGTGATTGCAAGGAGTAGCATTATAGGCGACAAAGAACCTTCCCCCCGCCCTCCTGATATCATGTCTGATGATCGCGTGTTCTTGGCTTGGCAGCGCAGCCACATGGCCAACGAACGAACGTTTCTTGCGTGGTCGAGGACAAGTATTTCCCTATTGGCTTTTGGCTTCGTGATAGAGCGGTTTGACATTTTTATTGAGCACCTTTTGCGCCTTGAGGGCCAAGCCGGTGAGGTACCGCATCACTCTGGAATGATAAAGTTGAGCTTTCTGTGCTTCGTGCTTGCCGCAATTACAATTGTGGTCTCGGGAGTCCGTTTCTTGAGAGTCCGACGTCACATCAATGAGGGAGAGGCGGTGTTTTCCGTATTGCCGGACTTTCTTGTAGTCGTGTCGGTGGTGGCAATCATACTGATGGCCATTATATTATCTTTGCCTCGACTCCTCGAAATGGGCCATGGTCTCATGTGATTCCAGCCATTATTTTTCTTCTGTTTCACGCTCGACGCACATTCTCTAATAAAAATAGATACATTGACATATTGCGTTTCATACTATATAATTAGCAAAATGATTGCAATGCTGAGAGGTAAAGTTATGCAAAGGTACTTAATTT
>JAUPKT010000082.1 GCA_030837305.1 Thermodesulfobacteriota bacterium | reverse complement strand
TTTCTTACCCATATTGATGAATGCGCTAGGATTACTCATCGGTCTGATTCAGGCGTACATATTTGCAATATTGGCCATGGTTTACATTGCTTCCGCGGGAAGCGCTCACCGAGAAAAAAGTAAAGATCAATATGAAAAAGAGTTCCAAAAACGGGAGAAGACACATGGATAGCTTGACAATATTGGGGGTGGTTTCAATTATCACCGCTGGGGCCTGTATGGCAATTGGCTCTATCGCTCCTGCGCTTGGAGAAGCCAGGGCGGTTTCGACTGCATTGAGTTCCATCGCCCAACAACCCGACGAGGCAGGAACCATATCTCGAACACTTTTTGTGGGTTTGGCAATGATTGAATCTGTGGCAATCTATTGCTTCGTTGTCTCCATGATTCTCATTTTCGCCAATCCTTTCTGGAACTATGTGGTGTCCAAGACCGGAGGATGATTGATGCTTATAGACTGGTTTACCGTCATAGCCCAGATCATAAACTTTTTGGTTCTAGTGGTTCTTCTAAAGCGATTCCTGTTCGATAAGATAACAAAAGCGATGGACGAGAGAGAGAAAAGAATCGATTCTGCCTTGAAAGATGCCGATAATACCAGGGAAATCGCCGAAGAAGAGGTTGAACGCTATCGTCGGATGAACCAGGAACTTGAAGACAATCGCAACCGCATTCTTGCTGAGGTTAAAGACGAAGCGCTATCCATCCGACAAAAGTTAATTGAGAATGCCCGCTCCGAGGTAGAAGACGTTAAGACCCTATGGTGTGAATCAGTCGAGCGAGAAAAGAATTCATTTCTTGTCGAGCTACGCGGCCTTATTGGCAAAGAGGCCGTGTCTGTTGTTCGCTCTGCGTTGTCAGACCTGGCAAACGTCGAACTGGAGCAACGAATTGTCGATGTATTCGCAGAACAATTCAGTAACATGTCCGAAGAAAAAATACTGGAGATCAGAAATATCTTTCAAACAACAGCCCGAGAAATAAAAGTTGACACGGCGTTTGACCTTTCGGACGACCAAAAGAAGGCCATTGAGGGGTTGTTACAGAGGCACATTGCGAAAGATCTTCCAGTAGGATTTGAAAGGTCCGAGAATAACGTCTGTGGTATTGAATTGAGGTTTCAAGGTTACAGGATTGGCTGGAGCATTGAGTCATACCTCAAGGGTTTTGAGAAAGCCATCTCAAGGACTCTTGAGAGTTTAACAGAAAGATCAATTCTGAAAAGCGGCTGAAGCTTTCATTTATATGTCGGCTATACAATGGACCACGACACAACAAAAGATAAGTCAGGCCTCGGGTTACTACTGGAAAATACGATTTCAGCTTTAGACCTAAGTCTTGAAGAATGCAAACCAGCTCTAGATTTGCGAGAAGTAGGGGCCATCACCTCTGTTGGGCAGGGAGTGGCCAATATTTCGGGCTTATCGCGTGCGAGAGCTGATGAACTAGCCGTTTTTCCTGGGGACAAATTAGGGATAGTTTTTAACGTGGACTTGCAAGAGGTGGGCGTAATCCTGCTCGACAATGATGAGAGCTTGCATGCAGGTTCTGAGGCAAACCATAGCGGACGCGTCCTGGAAGTCCCAGTGGGGAATGAACTAATCGGTAGGGTCGTAGACGCTATGGGGCGTCCGTTGGACCAACAGGGACGGATAAAAACATCGACCCGGTCGCCCGTTGAGCGTGAGGCCCCCAATATCATGGACCGCGATCCTGTGGTAGCCCCACTTCAAACTGGTATTAAGATCATTGACGCATTGATTCCAATTGGTCGCGGCCAAAGAGAATTGATACTTGGTGATCGTCAGACAGGGAAGACGGCTATTGCAATCGACACAATTATAAATCAGAAGGGTAAAAACGTTACTTGTATTTATTGCGCAATTGGGAAACAGTCCGCATCCCTGGCGAAAATTATCAAGGAACTCCGTAATCGCTCCGCGATGGACTATACCATCGTACTGGCAACAACTGCCGAAGAGCCTCCTGGTCTACAGTTTGTGGCCCCCTACGCAGCGACAACCATGGGCGAGTATTTTATGGAGCAGGGCTCAGATGTGCTGGTTGTTTTTGACGATCTTACCTGTCATGCTCGGGCCTATCGAGAAATTTCCTTGCTTTTGCGTCGTCCTCCTGGTCGGGAAGCTTACCCCGGAGATATCTTTTATATACATTCCCGACTTCTGGAACGTTCCACACATTTGAGGAGAGAATTAGGTGGTGGTTCTTTGACCGCTCTTCCAATTGCAGAGACCGAAGCGCAAAACATGGCGGGGTACATTCCCACAAATCTTATTTCTATAACCGATGGTCAAATTTACCTGTCTCCTCGCCTCTTTCAAAAAGGAGTATTGCCTGCAATAGATGTCGGAAAATCAGTATCCCGTGTCGGCGGCAAGAGCCAGTTGAACGCCTATCGATCGGTAGCGGGCGATCTGAGGCTATCTTATTCGCAATTTGAGGAACTAGAGGCATTCTCAAGGTTTGGGACAAGGCTTGACGAACAAACGCGTAAAACACTGGAACGCGGTCGCAGAGTCAGGGAAGTCCTTAAACAGGGACAATTTGAACCAATATCCGTCCCGGAACAACTTTCGGTTTTGCTGGCAGTCAATGCGGGAATACTGGATGAAATCCCTGTCAAGGCTATAACCGATGCGGAAAAAGAGATTAGAAAAGTAGTAAGGGAAAAGGCGCCGAATCTGTGTGACAGGATTTGCCGGGACGAGCCACTGAGTTCAGTAGATAGAGAAACAATTCTGAACTTAGCGGCCAAAGCAACCCAGTTAATGACCACTTAACCGAACATGGATACCATCGAATCCCTTAGGCTAAAGATCGTAACTGCGGAAGAACTCAGGTCCGTCGTTAAGACCATGAAGGCCTTAGCGGCAGTAAATATCCGTCAATATGAAAAGGCTGTGGAGGCCCTTGCGGAATATAACCATGCCGTTGAGACCGGCCTTCAGATTGCGCTTCGAAATAAACAACAGTGGGCGGTGAAAGCTACACCCGCTCCGCGGCAGAGTTTAATCGCTGTTGTTCTGGGCTCGGACCAAGGGATGTGTGGTCAATTCAATGAACTCATAGGAGAGTATGTCTGTGAGAATCTAGGGAAGCTGAATAGCGCTAAAGGTCACGAGGCAATGCTAGTAGTGGGAAGCCGACTAGCCACATCGCTTATGGAAAGAGCTATGGATGTCCGTGAAGTGTTCATGGTCCCAAGTGGGGTTACCGGCATAGTCTCCCTGGTTCATGACTTGCTTATAAAAATTGACGAGTTGAGAGCGCTACTCGATCTGGATCAAGTGGTCGTTTATTATAATAAACAGGTTTCCAATACCAGTTTCGCTCCATTCGAAGCGAAACTGCTTCCGGTTGATCTTGAATGGCTCGACAGGCTTAAGAACAGGAGTTGGCCGTGTCGCTCCCTTCCCACTTACACGATGGATTGGGCCCGGCTTTTCTCAGCTCT
>JAUPKT010000081.1 GCA_030837305.1 Thermodesulfobacteriota bacterium | reverse complement strand
GACAGCCATTGCCGCAATGGAGATCCGACCGGTTTCGAGTACTGCCAGATGCTGAGCGAAGCCCCGCTTGGGATCTCCGAGGAGGTTTTCCTTGGGGATGCGGCACTCGTCGAGAATCACCTCATGGGTTGCTGAGGCATTCCAGGACATTTTGCGATATCGTTTCCCTAGTTTGAAACCAGGGGCGTCGGTTGGAACGATGAACGTCGATATGACGCTCCTTTTTGTTGCTATATCTGTCTTGGCCGCAACCAAGATCACGGAGGCGTTTTCTAGGCCAACGTTTGTTATGAATTGCTTCGCACCGGTGATTACCCATTCGTTTCCGTCCAGAACCGCTCTGGTTCTTACCGCAGCGGCGTCAGATCCGGTATCGTATTCTGTCAGGCCGAAAGCCCCTATCGCTTTGCCTTGGGCTATGGGCACAAGCCATTTACGCTTCTGCTCCTCGGTGCCGAACACCAATAGTTCTTGCCCTACAACACTGGTTGTGACATCCAACAATGCACCGAGCGTTATATCTCCTCGTGAGATCTCCTCAAGGCACACGTGGGAGCCAACCCAATCTCCTCCGCTGCCGCCGTACTCCTCGGGAAACGGGATACCCATCATCCCCAGTTCACCCATCTTTGCGATGATGTCATAGGGGTATTCTCCGGTGGCTTCCATTTGCTCTGCCCGAGGAGCTATGACCTCCCGGGCAAATGAGCGGGCCATATTACGGATCATATTATGTTCTTCGGTCAAGTCGAAATTCATGGGCATCTCTCTGTTAACAGGCCTACTGAGGGAGGCGCTACCGGCCAACGTGTCGGTGACTTTCAGACAGAACAGCGCCTCGATTCCCTCTATGCGATGAGCGTACTACTGCTGAGCTTCAAGGCCATCCTGGGTAAGTTCAAAGGTCAGCACAACGCCTTCTATGCCCGATGTCCCCGGATCCAGCGGGATAGCCCTTGAGCTGACGGAAACCCTTTTGTTGATAAGATCCATTCCTGCCGTCGACGCATCAAGCCCAATGAGGTTGCCGAGAACCCAAGGTCCTCCATCGAGTTCAACAAGAGCGACTATGTAGGGGGCATGAAACCCCTCCGGTCCCACTCGGATGACGGTAAACGTCCTGATCGACCCGTCCTTTGAGAAGGAACTCTTTTCCAGTTTTGGACTGCCACATGCTGCACAGACGGCCGACGGCGGACAGTTTCCTTCACCGCATTCCAAGCACTTAAGACCCAGCAGCTTGCCTTCCGCCAAACCCTGCTTGAACTCATTAAAGGTTAAGGGATAGGAACTCATTTAATACCTCCTCAACACAAGATTACACACGGTACCGAAATCTCCGCCAAGCGTGTCCACAAGTCCAATTTCGGCATCCTTCACCTGCCTGTCGCCACATTCTCCCCGAAGCTGCTTGACGATTTCGTAAGTCTGTGCAGCGCCGGTGGCCCCGATGGGGTGTCCTTTTGCTTTTAGTCCTCCGGACGGATTGACCGGTATCTTTCCGTCCAGCGCCGTATCACCTCTCTCTATGGCCTCTGGAGCGGCGCCGAAATCGAAAATGCCGAGCATTTCTAAGGCCACCACCTCTGCGATGGTGAAGCAATCGTGGAGTTCAATGACGTCGATGTCGGATGGGCCTACACCTGCTTCCTCGTAAGCGTGCTTTGCCGATGCCTCACGTGCCGCCATCCTCGTGAGGTCTTTCTGCCGGTACACTGGGCCTGCACTCCCTTGCCCTGTACCTGCAACGAGGATCGGTTTTGGGACGCGTTCTTTGAATTTCTCAGCGTCGGCGATTACCACTGCCGCAGCGCCGTCAGAAAAGGGACAGCAGTCGAAGAGCTGCAATGGGTCCGCAATCATTGGAGACCCGAGTACGGTATCGATCGTGATCTCCTTGCGGAAATGAGCCAGAGGATTCAAGACGCCGTTCCTGTGATTCTTCACGGCAACCTTTGCCATGGCATGTGTTAGACTGTCCAGAGGGATTCGGTATTTTGCGGCATATTGGTGGGCAACCATTCCAAATACCCCGGGAAAGGTAATGCCTGAGAATCTTTCATATTCTGAGTGGCTCCCCATTGCGAAGGTCTTGGTGGCCAAGGGAGTGCCCATGATGGCAGTCCGTTCCGTGCCGCCGGCCATGACGATATCGTATTCGCCGGATCTGACCATTAAGACAGCGTGTCGAACGGCAACCGTAGCCGAAGCACAGGCACTCTCAAAGCGCGTTGCCGGCGCTTCTGCCTTCATCCCGATTTCAGCAGCAAGGAATGGTGCGATGTTGATTTGGCCCTCCTCGAAATCCCCCAGCACATTTCCGACAAAAAGGGCTTGAAGATCCTTAGCCTTAACTTGGGATTCGTGAAGTGCTTCCAACGCCGCCTCTGCAAACATTTCCTTCTGGGATAGATTCGATACGCCGAACTTGGTCATGCCAACGCCCAATATGACCACGTCTCTCATTTCGCCTCCTTAAATATTTCGATCTCTGGTTTCCGGGGTCACGTTGCTAAACGTGCCCTGGAACGACTTGAAAGCGAGGAAAGCGGCCTCTCATAGTTCGTTCATGTGAATCCTGCCATGAGAAGACACGTCACCTCGCGGCCATACGTATCGCAGAGTCAAGCCTGATGGTGGTTCCGTTCAAGCAGGGGTTTTCAATTATCTGCCTGACAAGCGAAGCAAATTCGGCGGGTTTACCGAACCGGCGGGGAAAAGGTATCATGGAGACAAGCGATTCCTTCACTTTTTCCGGTAGACCCTGAGCCATGGGAGTTTCAAAGAGACCAGGGGCTATCGTTACAATTCTAAGGCCGTAATCCGCGAATTCCCGTGCGATCGGGAGAGTCATTCCAACTACGGCCGCCTTGGAAGCGGCATAGGCTGCCTGACCTATCTGACCCTCAAAAGCAGCTATGGAAGCAGTATTGATGAATACTCCCTTTTCGCCATCTTCGTTGCCGGTGTTGAGAAGCATCTTCTCGGCGGCGAGCCTGATTACGTTGAGCGTTCCAATAAGGTTGATATTGACCACCCGTTGGAATTGTTCCAAGGAGAGAGGTCCTTTCTTACCGAGAATCTTCCCCGGCGTGGCGACACCGGCGCAGTTGACCGCTACATGCACAGCCCCGAAGGCGTCCATGGCATCGTCAATGGCAGTGCGAACCGAGGCCTCATCCGTGACGTCTGTCTTACGGAACAGAGCGGACTCTCCTAATTCCGAGGCCAACGTCCGGCCGTTCTCGTCTGCAAAGTCAAGGATTACGGCCTTTCCTCCCAATTCGACCGTAGATCTTACGCA
>JAUPKT010000080.1 GCA_030837305.1 Thermodesulfobacteriota bacterium | reverse complement strand
TCACGAGAGGAATCCTGTCCCTCCGACCCGGAAAAGTCAAGACTTTGAGCACTTCCCGCACGGACACAGAGAGCGCGTAATTGTCGTATCCACCTTCGAGAGAGAAGAGAATTGGTGCACCCCTCGCTCCTTCACTGAGCTGCAGAATGATCTGGGTCAACCATTTGTACGATTCCTCAGTGAGTCTTGTACGACCAAGTGGATCTCGGTGATGAGCGTCAAATCCGGCCGCAACAAGGATGAGCTGTGGCCGAAATTTCCTCACCACGTCTCCGAGGACATCTCTGTATACGTGAATGATATCAATATCTTCTAGTTCCTTGAATACGGGTATGTTTACCGTGTATCCCATGCCTGGGCCTTCACCGGTTTCATCCCAGTCGCCCGTGTGAGGGAACCATCCCATGTAATGGGTGGAAAAATAAAATACCCGATTATCCTTGTAAAAAACCTCCTGAAGAGCGTTTCCATGGTGCACATCCCAATCCACGATGAGAATGCGATTCAGGCGGTAATGCTTGAGAGCGTATTTTGCCGCTATACCCAAGTTATTGAAAATACAAAAACCTCCGGCTCTATCGGACAACGCATGATGGCCGGGAGGCCTCACGAAACAGAATACGGCACGACATTGCCCTGACATCAATGCATCGATTCCTTGGATACATCCTCCTACGGCAAGCCACGCAGCAAGATAGCTGGAGGCACTGACACTGGTGTCGGGAGCCAATGGAGTGAAATCACGGCCTGCGGTACCAAGTATTTGCTTTATATATGCCGGAGTGTGAACAAGTTCCAGCTCTTCAAGCGTTGCGTGCCGGGGTTCTATTTCTACGAGGCCCTCGGGGAAGTTGTTGTCGAGCATTCTATAAATGCTTCTCAGACGATTGGGACTTTCCGGGTGAACCAGACCTGGTTTATGCTCCAGGTACCTCTTGTCCCGAACAATACCAACAACGAGCGGCACAATTTACCTCACTCATTCGTGACGGCATGTACAAGAGCCGTTTCCACGATAGTCATGAAAATACAAGTCGCCTTCCAAGAAAGACTTGCTCTCTCCATTCACGGAAAAAGAATGTCGATCAGGGGAATCGAAGAATACGTACAATAGCACATTAATTCCTCAAAACGAGTGTGAATGCGCTAATACCTTCCTTGGACTTGAGATGTCTCACCAGATCTTCAGCAGATTTCTCGCTCGCGAAACTGCCCAGATATAGTCTGTAAATAACCCCTGTTTTAGGCCTTGCCACTGGTTTAAGAACCACATCGTATCCCCGAGCTTTCCATTTGGCGGCCCACTCCTGGGCTATCCCCGGATGAGTGAAAGCACCAACCTGCACCGTGTACAAAGGTGACCCTCTCTCAGGCTCGGGCAGGGACCGTTCAACAAATGTCAATTGATCCGTATTGGTGGGGGCTCTAAGACGACCAGCGGAACCCGAGGACAGGTCTTTGTCTCGAGAAAGGCTTCTGTTCGGTATCGTCGTGTCTCCCGAGTCCCGATCTGATGCTCCGTCTCCTTTTTCTGGTGTCGCTTGTGATGCCGGATCCGATTGGCTCGACAATTTTGTGTAAAAAGTGACCTCAGGGGTCAATCTGCACGACTCTGTTTCAAGGGTTTTCACATCGCTTTTATTTGAGAAACTTGCATTCTTCGGACCGTCTTTTTGGGTCGATCCGAATAGCTTTATCGCTACGGATGGATCTCTTAACAACCGCAGATCCAGAACGATGAGAGCCGCCATGGCCAAAAAGGAGCCCACCAGGGCGATGACCAGCCAACCGTTCTTGACACGCTGGGCTTCATGAGGCGAATCCGGCAATGTTTTCCGTCTATTTTTTCTTGCCGCAACACGGTTCCACAACTTCATGAAGCATCCCTTCCATCGCTTTACATACGTTCTGGAGCCGAAACGCCCACGATGTTCAGACCGTTTGCCACCACCTGTCGCACGGCCTCCACAAAAAAAAGTCTGGCTTTCCGTAGTTGCGGTTCTTCGCTGAGAACCCTGTTGTCGTGGTAATACGCATGAAACAATGCTGCCAGTTCAGTGAGGTAAACTGTTATCCGGTGGGGTTCCAAGGCTACGGCGGCGTCAGCCAATATATCCGGATAATCCGCCAACTGCTTCATGATCTTGATTTCATCAGCAAGTGCCAATAGATTGAGATCCGCATCAGTCATATCGGTTGGTATGCCCCGTTCCGCAGCTATTCTGAATATGGCAGACACTCTGGCATGCGCATATTGCACATAGTATACCGGGTTGTCCTTGGAGTGTTTCTTGGCAAGATCAAGATCGAAATCCAGATGGCTGTCGCTGCGCTTTGTGAGAAAGAAAAATCGAGCGGCATCCGGTCCGACTTCTTCAAGGACTTCTCCCAGGGTGATGAACTCCCCTGATCTTGTGGACATGGATATCTTTTTTCCATCTCTGATCAAGTTGACGAATTGAACAAGCAAGACGGTCAGCATTTCCCTTGGATAGCCCAGTGCCTGGATGGCCGCTTCAACCCGAGGGACATAACCATGGTGGTCGGATCCCCAAATGTCCACTAATCGAGCATAGCCCCGCTGAAGTTTGTCGAGATGGTATGCCGCATCTGCCGCAAAATAGGTTGGTTCTCCGGTGGCTCGAATGAGAACACGATCTTTCTCATCTTCTTCACGATCCATGGAGAACCAGACGGCTCCATCATTGATTTCCGTTGTGCCTCGTGATGATAGGATCGCAAGAGCCGATGCTATGGCTCCTCGTTCGTGCAGGCTTTTCTCATGAAAGTATCTGTCGTGCGTGACCCCGAAGCGTGCTAAATCTTCTTTGATTCCATGCAGGATAGTCCGGCCGGCATATTGGGAGGCCAGATCCACCGCCTCGACCTCAGGGAGAACACGAAGCTGTTCACCGAGGGGTGTATTCAAGAGTTCTTTGGCAATATCAATAATGTAGTCGCCCTTGTAATGGTCTGGGGGAAAATCATCTTCCCGGCGCAGTTGAAGCAACTCCAAGAGCCTAAACAGGACGGATCTACCGAGGATCTTCATCTGATTACCGGCATCATTGACGTAATATTCCGTATCGACGGTATGACCGCGTGTTCGGAGAAGTCTGGCCAGGGAATCGCCGACGGCGGCGCCTCGTCCATGGCCTACATGCAAAGGTCCCGTGGGATTAGCGCTCACAAACTCTATGAGGATTGGTTGATCGCGTTGCAGAGGAAGGCTGCCGAAGGCGTCTTTTTCTGCATGTATTTTGCATAGAACATCCGTCCATACATGAGGTGCAAGGAAGAAATTGATAAAGCCCGGCCCCGCAGTCTCGCAATGAGTGAAGAGATCGGTATCACCACGCAACTGAGCAACTAGCTGGTCAGCAACTTCTCGCGGTTTCCGACCAAAATGTTTTGCGGCAACCAAGGCCACGTTCGTGGAATAGTCGCCAAAGCGCTCATCCTTTGTGCGAGAGACCTCTATGCCTCGGCACATGGCATCCAATGCCTCGTCCGTTTGGAATGCCTGCGATATGGCCTTTCGGATGAGTCCCCTAATAATATCTTTCATGAATTGTTCAGCCTAAACTATTTGGTTTCTTCTTGTTGGGCTTCCTCGGTTGGCCTTGGAAGCGCGAGATCTCTCACATAATCGGGGCAGCGCCTGACCCCCGCACTAGCGATTGAGAATTTCTTGTTGCAGTTTTGTCTCCAAGCACATAAAACGCATATACTTTTGTCATCTTCCATCGGAACATGCCCCTGTCTTGGAAAGATTTATCAATTTCGATGGTTAGCGTCAAGTCTTTCCATAGTCTTTCATAGCGTTGTTTCGTGCTTTGCACTTGAAGGGCTGAAGGTATAATGGTAAGGATGTGAGATGGAGACTGTGAGAGATGCCGACGGCAAACCTCGATGACATACGTCTTGTGCCGGGAGAAAGCCGGCACGCCTTCGTTGCGATGAACCCCGGAAGCTCAGGCGGTTTGGCTTTCATCGTTCGTCCATTTCAACCCCTGACGATTCGAACAGCTCAGGAACAGATGCTTCAGAAAGCGGGCATGATCAAATTCAATGACGTGCTTCTCGTCCTGACCATGCTTCGAACGCAAGAATCCGATGACGAAATTTTCGACTTGTGGTGGAACTATCATTCCAAGACAGGTCATCGCGAGTTTGAAGCTTTGTCTCAGCAAGAAAAACTCCCTGTGTATTTTTGCCTTCAAGACGGGAAGAAACAACTCATAGAGATCGACAATAGGTTTCGCAAATTCTTCGGTCATTTGACTCCCGTCATGGAAAGAACGACCCCGTGGACCGAGGTTGCGTTTGAGAGATCCTTACGCGGATTCTGCGCCCAGGCCTATCCGCTAGAACATTTGTGGGAATCTATCGATCTGAAGGAACAAATTGAAGAGGCAAGAGAAAAGGAAAAGGGTGGTCTCGAAAATTATTCCGGAATGATACCCGAGGATTTAAAGGACTATTACATCTATGCTCCGGAGCACGGCCACTGCATCACTATAATACCGAGTATTATGGAGGAAAAGGCTCGAAGCGGAAACCCCAACGACTATTTGCATGCCGCCCCTGTTAAGACGGTTCTCCGTTGTGGCATCCGGTGGGTCAAAGGCTATCCGGTGGCCCCCATACCTTTCATCCCCGGCCATGGTCTCGCTGTTCCACCCGATGATGTTGAACTGTAGGCGATCTCGTCCTGCATTGAGCTTCAGAATGGCTGCACAAAGGTGGCAATTGCCTGAACCATGTCGGTCCCGGAATTGGAATTGTGCAGTTCGTCTCCGACACCCCACATGTTGCCGTTTGACAGGTGTCGCCACTGAATCCCCAGCGCAAGTTGCGACCGATTAGTTATGCGGCGCTCCAATCCGAGGCCCCCCAACAGAGACCAGTTAAAACGAGACCCGGAATTTCGATAGGTTTCAGACACATAACTAATCCCCATGCCACACTCTCCATAGGGGATCATGCCAAAAAATACTCCTGGAAAAATGAAGCGTCCCTTGGGTACCCATGCCACTTCGTACCCGTCGCTAAAGTCGAGTTTTTTTACTTTTTCAACAGTGCCTTCATAGTACATGACGTACGAAGCCATCATGGCAAAATGCAACTCTGCCACCGTTGGTCCCAATGATTCGAGAAGACGGGATCGGCTGACACTCTTACTGACCTCCAGGGTCGCATAATCCAAATTCGTGGAGGTCCCAAAAGTGCGCCCGTAGGCCACCTTGACTAAGTAGTCAGACCACTTTTGATCTGAAGCGGGCACGGTGGGAAACAAAGCGGTGGAAAAACCTGAGAGCGATTCTTGGGGAGAGTTTGACGATTGGAGAGAAGCGTAGCGCTTTTCCTGGGGTTCGGATGTCTGTGTTCCGCAGTACGCGCTGCTCCCCGCGGCAAGGCAGTACAGAGCGACAAGACAAAGTACCCTCAACCACGAACGATTGGCGAATTCCAAAACCTGCTCCTTCACAGCGACAAAGTCGATTCCAAATGAACACCACGGGGATGCTCGGTATCATCAGAGGACTAGCCTGTCAAGAGAAAAGTAAAATTATAGACTTACTTTTATTTCATATAAATTTGTCTATCGAAAAAGAAAAAATATTATGGCTACCTATTATAATAATTTGTTTTCACATACTTTTTAACTTACCATGCATGGGAGGACTTTGTCATGTCTTGGGAGAACTCAATTTTCCATGTAACCACATTTTATAACGTCCATTACTTAAATGCGTACTTCATTTCACCATCAATATGATTCATTGTTCACGATTCATCAGGCTCTTATCACGCGATTAATCTCGTTTCTTGACACGCGAACTCCTGATTGGTATTTCACCATGAGACCGCATTCAAGAGAATCTCAGATACGAAGAATGAGAGGGGGTACGTTCATAGTTGGAAGAAGATCAGTCAGGAGAACAACATCGGCTCTTGCGTTGGTTGAAACGCAAAATTCAACGTGAGCGGGGCCCAAGAGAGCTTCAGCAGGTCATCGACGAAAGTGAAGAGAAGGGCCTTATCGATCATGAAGAAGGGGACATGATCGAAGGCATCTTTGAACTCAAGCAGACGGTGGCTCGCGAGATAATGATTCCTCGCACGAGTATTGTTGCGGTGCCTCGAGATTGCTCGCTCGATCAACTTCTCACAACCATTATTGATTCAGGCCATTCCCGCATCCCGGTTTATGATGAAAATGTGGACCATATCGTTGGCATATTGAACGCCAAAGACCTGCTGCCTTTCTGGCGGGACAACAAGATCGACATTCCTGTCGCCGAGGTTTGTAGAGATCCATATTTTGTCCCGGAGACCAAGCGCATCAACGATCTCTTGAACGAGTTGAGAGCCAAGAAGTCTCACCTGGCGGTCATCGTGGATGAATACGGGGGCACATCAGGGATTGTGACCATTGAGGATATCATAGAGGAGATTATTGGGGAAATACGAGACGAACACGACATGGAAGAGGAAATGTTCGTCGATCAGGATGAGAAGTGCACTCTCGTTAGTGCCATGGTGAATCTCGATGATTTTGAAGAGCGTTTTAATGTGACACTTCCTCGTGAAGGATATGACACTTTGGGAGGTTATATCATACATCTCTTGGGGAGAGTGCCGAAACGGGGTGAGGAATTAGAATCGGTGGGTGGGTTACACTTGCACATTCAGGGTGCCGACCCGAAACGCATCACCCGTGTTCTCGTGACCCGGATTTCTCCCGAAGACCTAGAGGACGAACACGGGGCATCGGGATACGATTCATGATACGCAAGCCGGCAGCCTGTGTCCTGGGCGGCCTGCTTCTTGCCCTCGCTTTTCCGAATACCGGCCTTTTCTTTCTTGCCTGGATTGCCTTTATTCCTCTCTTTTTTGTGCTCCAATCAGAGGTTCGCGCGCCGCATGCAGCTTTGTACGGGGCTATTTTCCAATTATCCTTTTCAGTTGTGGACATCAGTTGGATCCTGAGAACACTTGTCGTTCACGGCCACCTGCACTGGGCTTCCGGATTTCTCATGTACGTGGGCATGGTGATGGTGCTCAGCCTTTTTGGGGCGGCATTTGGTCTCTTTGTGGCATTTGGACTCAGGAGAGGCTGGTCGGTATCCATAGTGGCCCCACTATCCTGGACTGCTCTCGAATATGCTCGGACGTATTTTTTTTACGGTTTCCCGTGGGATCTCGTTGGTTATTCTCAGGCTCCCTGGCTCACGATGCTTCAAATATCCGACCTTACCGGAATCTATGGAGTATCCTTTCTCATCGTCTTGGTGAATGCCTCGGTTTGGGAAATCTTGCATGCAAGGCTTACGAGAAAGCCGTTCCAGGTATCGGTTGTTACTTTCTGTGCCATTCTTTTCATTGCCTCACTCTTCTACGGTCATTTGAGAATGCATAGCGTGACGCAACACCAGACAGACGGTTCAATGTATCGGATTGGAATTCTTCAGGGGAACATTCCCCAGGAGATAAAGTGGGAGGCGGCAGCTCGAGAGCACACGTTTGAAACATACGAAAAACTGGCAATGGAAGCGGCAGCCAAGGGGGCACAGATCGTAATCTGGCCTGAGACCAGTGTGCCGGTTGTCGTGGGCATGAGGGAAACTGAATGGCGGCGAATCAGCATGATATCAGAAAAGATAGAGATGCCGATGCTTGTTGGTGCTCCATCGTATAAAGACCACGACGGCGAGACCAACTACTTCAATAGCGCCTTTCTCGTGGATGGAGGAATGCTGCGTTCTCGATATGACAAAATCCATTTGGTGCCTTTTGCTGAGTACTTGCCGCTGGATTGGCTGATGCCTTTTGGCAGGGGGCTGGCTTCCCGTGAGGCCGACTACACTCATGGCAAGACCATGACGGTTATGAAGACCGAAGGTGGGCCGCCTTTTAGTGTTCTCATTTGTTATGAGGCCATTTTCCCTGCTCTGTCACGCCTGGCCCTTCACAATGGTGCCGGTGTCCTCGTAAATATCGTAAATGATGGTTGGTTTGAACATACTGCGGCTCCGTATCAACATCTCAATATGGCCGGCGTCCGCAGCATTGAAAACCGTGTCTTTGTGGTTCGAGCAGCTAATACCGGTATCAGTGCAGTGTTTGATCCTGTGGGGAGGCTGGTGGGGGCCATTCCTTGGAACACTCGTGGAGTTCTCGTGGCCGACCTGCCTGAAAAGTCGACAACAGGGTCTTTTTATTCTCGATTTGGGGATGTTTTCGCCTGGACATGTGTTATCATGTGTATCTGCTTAATTGTGCTGCCGAAGAGAAGATAAAGGGAGAATACTCCTCGCCGGTTGATGGTCGGAGAAATCGAGAATCGCCGGAGGTTAATTCATGACGTCGGGTACAAGAAAAACATTGGTCAGAGTGTGTGCAGGACTGGCCTTTTCCCTCTTTGTGTTGTGGATCATGCAGGCACTGGAGCCGGTTACGACGATGCTTTTGGTTTCGTTGCTCGTCGCCTACGTCTTGGATCCCCCGGTGAGCAAATTTGAATCGCTTCACGTTCCTCGATACATATCTTCCTTTCTCATAATAGTCTCCGTCTTTTTTTTCGTAACTCTGCTGCTGCTCGGCCTCATACCGGCCATTGTGCGTGAGTTGTCGGATTTTGCCGCCATAGCACCTCGATATTTGGCGGCTTTCAGAGATTTTGCGGTGGCCGCTGCAGAGAGATTAGACATACAAATCCCGAAGGATTGGGACGAGCTGTCTCCTCTTTTGGTTGAGCGTCTTCGAGCTTCTTTGCCGTCCTTGGCGGAACCGATTGGCCGGGTTGCTTCTTCGGCGTTCAAGTCTGCATTCAATTTCATTACCGCATCTCTGCAGGTAGCGATGGTTCCCATCATAGCCTACTATTTGCTTGTGGAGTTCGAAGCCATTCGAAGAGGTGCCTCAGACCTCATTCCTCCTTATGCGAGAGAGCCCCTCATGAGTAAGTTGAGAGAAATAGACCAAGTTCTTGCTGCATTTATAAGAGGCCAATTAACGATAGCGGCTATCCTCGCCGTTCTTTACAGCATAGGATTTCTGGTCATCGGCATAGATCTGGCTCTGGTGCTGGGGATCCTGTCAGGCATTCTTTGGATCATACCGTATTTGGGGACCCTGTTTGGTTTGGTGGCAGGGTCAGCAATGGCTCTAGTCAAATTTGGCGATCTTCTTCACGTTCTGTACATCGTGGGTTGGATTGCGCTGGTGCAACTCTTAGAGGCCTACGTTTTGACTCCCAGGATTGTGGGCAAGGCTGTTGGGCTTAACCCAGTGGTTTACATTCTGGCTCTCATCATAGGGGCAAACATCTTGGGGTTTATCGGCCTTCTCATAGCCATACCGGTTACCGCGGTAATGATGGTCTTGTTGCGTTCCCTTCTGAAGGCGTACCGTGAATCGTACCTATACAGTGATGAACGTGGTGATGATGGCGAAATACCGTCCGATCGAACTTCGCGCTGATCGGTTTCTCCGTATCGCTGTGCGATCCACCTCTCGAAACGGAAATGCCCGTGAGTTCCACCAAAGATGAGATCGGCCTGAGAGCAACCGGCATCTTATTCGTTGTAGCCACTCCCATCGGAAACCTTGACGACATAACCGCCAGGGCAGTCAATACCCTCCGAGAAGTGGATTTTGTCGCATGTGAAGACACGAGAAGAAGTCGTATACTCTTTGAAAAACTCCACATAAAAACCAAGGTCTTGAGCCTCCATCGGTTCAGTGAGCGAGAAAGATCCCAACTCGTGATTCGCCGATTGCTCAAGGGAGAGTCGGGAGCCGTCATTTGCGATGCGGGGACTCCTACTATATCCGATCCAGGAGCTTTGTTAGTGACGGAGGCTTATCAGGCTGGAATCAAGGTCTCTCCACTACCCGGTCCCTCTTCCATCATGGCGGCCCTGTCCATTTCAGGTTTTGATTGCTCATCTTTTGTGTTCAGGGGCTTCATTCCCAAAAAGACTCGGGAGCGGGAGGATTTTTTTGCGGGAATTGTGGCATACGAGATGCCGTGTGTGGTTTTCGAGACACCGAAGCGCATCATTCATTCTCTGACTATTGCGCAGAAAATCTTGGGAGACCGCACCATGATTTTAGTGCGCGAACTCACAAAGATGCACGAGGAGGTGCTCCGGGGTTCTCCTGGTCAAATTCTGGAAAGACTCTCAGAACGGCCAACTGTTAAGGGGGAGATTTGTCTCGTCATCGATGGAGGTCTGCAAAAAGCCGTGACCATGGACGTTGGGGTGGCAGTTTCGACCCTCATGAAGGAAGGCTTTAAGGGCAAGACGTTGGCAGAGGAAGCCCACAAGAGATATGGTCTTAAAAAGGGACATGCTTACTCAACATTTCTCCAATTAGTCCGTGCCCGCACGGCAGACCCGGCTGAAGATTAGTCTTACAGGGGACCTGATGGACAACCTTATGAACGGCCCATTTTTTTTCGTATCTCGTGGAAAGGAAGCCGTACCACAAACGGTCGGCCATGGGGACAGACTTCGGGACACGAGAGTTCATCGAGCTGCTCAAGAAGAGAGCGGATCTCACGATCCTGCATGTCATCCGATTCTTTGACGGAGGCCCTGCACGCCATGCTCTTGAGTAACTCTTCTTGAAATCGCGTGGGGTCTCCCCGAATCCCTGTATCGGTCATCACACTGATGAGTTCTTGAAATAGTCCTTCCAAATCTCTGCCCTGATACCATGTGGGTGTTCCACGAACGAGGAAATCATTTTCGCCGAATTCCTCAACAATAAAGCCTACTTTCCCAAGCAGACCAAGGTGGGCTGCCAATAGCCTGGCCTCAATGGGAGAGTACGTGAGTAATATTGGAATGAGCAGATCTTGTGTCTCTGTGGCGAAAGCTTTATGAGCGATTTTTTTGAGGGTCTCGAAGAGTACCCTCTCATGGGCGGCATGGTGATCCAAAATGATGAGTTCTTTGTCACTGTGAAGCACTAGGAGGGAATGGGGTAATCTGCCGAGGGATCCAAGTGAGGAGAACGCACGCTTTGAGCCGACCTCATCCTGGAGGCGAGTTTCGTGAGAAGGAGATTCGGTGATATTCTGAGTTTGTTGGATCCACACACTCGACTCCGCTGGTCTTTCTTCCGCCGCATGAATACTGGGAGCTGTCAGGGTTGATCCTACCACGTATGGTTCTCGCGTGAATGCCGGACGATGGAAAGGGGCCCCCATTAATGCTCTATGGATGCCGTCCAGCACAAGGTCAAACACTTCCTTACCCCTGACAAAGCGAACTTCCGCTTTTTGGGGGTGCACATTCACGTCCACCTCCTTGGCGGGCATCTCGAGGAACAACACAGCAAAGGGATAGCGTCCCTTCTCCATGAGATTGGAGAATCCTTTGGTGACGGCGCTATTCAAAAGTTTGTCTTTGACGGAGCGACCATTCACAAAAGTAAGTACTGAGCGCATATTGGATCTCCCATACGGGGGTCGCGCCGTGTACCCGTGTATGCGTATTTCACCCACTGAATGGTCCACTTCAACGAGATTGTCCCTCAAGTCTTTTGAGAACATCGAGTGAATCCGCTCAAGGGTCGACATGCTTGGGGCTGCATCAATTTTCACTCTCCCATTTTCCGAATAGAGGATCCTGACAGGTGGAAATGCGAGAGCGAACCGTATCATGAGTTCATGAACATGGCCCGCTTCGAGTTCAGCTCCCCGTAAGAACCTCCTGCGAACCGGAACATTGTAGAAAAGGCTCCTCACCTCCACGGTGGTTCCCGTGTTCGTGGCAACTCGGTCTGACAGGCGTAGGATGCCTCCTTCCACCACCACGACCGAACCCATCTCCTCATCGGCATCTTTCGTGGTCATTCTGAGGCGAGATACCGATGCAATGCTCGCCAGGGCTTCCCCCCTGAACCCCAATGTCGCAATTCCCACGAGGTCTTTTTCGGATTGCAACTTTGATGTGGCGTATCGTTCGAGGGCCAGAAAGGCATCATCATGGCTCATGCCAATACCGTCGTCTCTCACTACGATGGCCTTTTTCCCTCCCTCCTCTATGTCAACTCGTATGGTATTCGCCCCAGCATCGAGGGCATTCTCCACGAGTTCCTTCACGACGGACACAGGGCGTTCCACCACTTCGCCGGCGGCTATCCTATTAATGACATTCTCATCAAGGACTCTTATGACATTTGCCATAACGTTCCCTGTGCACCAATCTTCTTAAAATGTTCGTATGCCTTTCGGGTTGCAACTCGTCCTCGCGGGGTCCGGTCCACAAATCCCTCTTTGACCAGGTATGGTTCATACACGTCTTCCAGAGTATCGCGTTCTTCTCCAACGGCTGATGAAAGGGTATCTATACCTACAGGTCCCCCATCGAATTTTGCGATGATTGTCTCGAGGAATCGCCGGTCCATCTTGTCCAATCCGAATGCGTCCACTTCCAGCATTTCCAGCCCTTGCTGTGCTATCTTGCGGTTGATGGTGCCGTCGCCCCTGACTTGAGCAAAATCCCTTACCCTCCTGGTGAGCCGATTGGCAACTCGGGGGGTCGCGCGTGAACGTGAGGCTATTTCCAGAGCCCCCTCCTCGTCTATCTCGACGTTCATGATGGAGGCGGAGCGCTTTACAATGGTCTTGAGTTCTTCCACCGAGTAGAAATCAAGATGGAATATGATGCCAAAGCGGTCTCGCAGAGGATTTGTGAGCAGCCCGCTGCGGGTTGTGGCTCCCACAAGAGTGAAAGGAGAAACATCCAATTTGATAGTACGTGCGCTCGGTCCTTGACCTATGATGATGTCGAGCTTGAAGTCCTCCATGGCAGGATAGAGTATCTCCTCCACCAC
>JAUPKT010000079.1 GCA_030837305.1 Thermodesulfobacteriota bacterium | reverse complement strand
GATGTGAGTCAGTCCGAGCGCATCGAAAGTCCAAAGAAGCCTTTAACGGGGGAAAACCTTCTCGACCGGAAGTATAAGATTGATACATTTGGGAGAGAACCGGCGTTCGAGTTCCCATACGAGAAACCCAAGTCAACAGGGGATTGGGAATGACGTATTCCCCTTATCGGCGGATTTCACAATTCATGGTGTTGGGGTTCATGTTTTTCATCCCTCTTTTGAACAGCTACGAGATATACGCAATAACAGGCACTTTTTATGCTTTAAACTTCGGTGGGTTAGGAGTGGCGGATCCGGCTGTTATTCTGCAAGCGATATTCGCTGCCGGTGAAGTAAGCATCACGCTTTTGACCGCGGCGTTATTCCCGGTAATAGTTTTGATGTTGTTTGGCAGAGTCTGGTGTGGCTGGTGTTGTCCGTTTCTTTTGCTGGCCGAGGGAGCGGATTCTTTGAGAGGCATACTTGGTCGCAAGCGATTGCAGTGGCTGTTCAAGCCGCAGGTTCCTGTGAAAAACTCTCTTACTGCCAATGTAACCCGATACGGATTTCTGACGGCAGGAACGGCCTTGGCAGGAGCCATGGCTGTGCCCCTGCTAAATTACGTTCATACACCCGGCATTCTCAGTACTGAAGCTATGATGCTCATAAAAGAGAGAGCTGTTTCCATAGAATTTGGCCTGCTCATTGTTATCCTGGCCCTTCAGATGACAATTTTTCCTAAAATGTGGTGTAGACTGTTTTGTCCAACCGGTGCCGTGAGCGCTCTTTTTCGTACATCCGTCGGGCTTCGCGTTGTGTGTTCTGCGAAGCAGATCTCGGGACCCTGTTGCCGTGAAAGTTTCTGTCTCGACGTGTGTCCCATGGGTCTGGCGCCATATCGAGAAGCCGGGAATCTCCTTTGCGTCAATTGCGGCAAGTGTATTGATGCTTGTCGGACAGACCGGTTGGCTTTCCGTGGCTTCGAAATAGGGCGATTCCCGGAGAGCGCCGGAAGCTCCAGGTAGTTCTGCCGAGGGCAAGATCATTGATTCCAGGAAGTTCTAGCCCTCGTGGACAAGATCAAAACTTTCAGAGAATGAAAGGTTTGGATGCTCAGTGGTTATCCTCACCAAATAACCATACAGGCCCGTATGGGTGAGAGGGAATTGACCCGAAAAGACAACGTTGCCGTCATGCTCGGGGTTCTCGACCGGGGTCAAGGTGCTCGAGTAGCGTAGTTTGAAATTGTCACCCAGGTCGACCGGCCCGTGAAGCAACTTCACCCGGAGTTCATTTGGGCTCCGTCCGGCAGTATTCACGATGACATTCACTTTGAGTCGTTTCCCCTTTATGGGAGTCTCGTCAGTGGAGACCTGTACATCCATGATGGCAATCTTGTTCCAATTTTCTCTGATTGTCTTTTTCCACTGAACCATATTCTTCAGACCGGCGAAGTGGTCGGCTTTCAGTTCACGGTAGTTGCGGGCTGCCGGGACGTAGCAGGTTTCCACGTATTCGGACACCATTCTGTGTGAATTGAAGATCGGACAAATGGTTTGGATGGATCTTTTCATCATTGCGATCCATCTCCGCGGAACGTCGTCTATACCTCGATCATAGAAAAGCGGGCCGACGCTCTCTTCAAGGAGATCATATAGTGCTCGACTTTCTATATCGTCCTGATAATCGGGATTTTCATACTCCTCTCCCCCTCCGATGGCCCAACCGTTGTCACCTCGGAACCCTTCATCCCACCAGCCATCCAAGACGCTGAGGTTCAGGGCGCCATTTGCCGATGCCTTCATGCCGGAGGTGCCGCACGCTTCCAGAGGTCTTCGAGGGGTGTTAAGCCATATATCTGCCCCCTGAACCATGTATCTGGCGATATTGATATCGTAATTTTCCAGAAAAGCCACTCTTCCTCGAAAATCCGGCTTCTTGCTCAGTTCGATTATTCTCCTGATGAGATGTTTCCCTGTATCATCTGCCGGATGAGCCTTGCCCGCGATGATAAGTTGAATTGGCCGGTCGGGATGTCCCACAATGCGCGCCAATCTCTCTGGATCACGAAAAATCAGGGTGGCACGTTTATATGTAGCAAATCGTCTGCCGAAGCAAATCGTGAGAGCCTCTGGATTCAGGATATTTTCTGCCCCTTCAATCTTTTCAAATGATGCGTTCTGAGCTTTGAGTTGACGAACGAGTTCCCTACGGACAAAATAGACAAGACGACTTCTGCAACGCTCATGGGTTCGCCACAACTCGGTATCAGGTATCTTTTCCGCTCGCTGCCAAACTTTTTGGTTGTCAGGATCCTCTATCCATCCTGGTCCCAGATATCTGTCGTAGAGTCTTGCCAATTCGCGCGAGATGTACGAAGGAATGTGGACTCCATTTGTCACCGGCATGATGGGAACATCATCCTCTTCTGCATTTGGCCAAACCTGACGCCACATGTTTCGGGTAACTCTTCCGTGGAGTTTGCTGACTCCATTGGCCCTTGATGTCAGTCTCAGGCCCAGCACCGGCATCCAAAAGCCTTCCGTGTGATCCTCGGGAACCTTCCGCCCGAGGCCCAAGAAAGCCTCGAAGTCCAACCCTAGGCGTGAACACAGGGTGCTAAAGTATTTTTCCATAAGTGAGCGATCGAAGACGTCATTACCTGCCGGGACAGGAGTGTGTATGGTCAAGACGCTCTGACTCCTGACCAATTCCATTGCTTCTTCAAGGGACAGTCCCTGTTCCTCGACACAAGATCGAATGCGTTCGATGAGCGTGAAAGCAGCATGGCCTTCATTGAGGTGATAGACGGAACAGTCAATACCCAATGATTGCAAGGCCTTTACTCCCCCCATGCCGAGGAGTATCTCTTGCCTCATTCTCATCTCCGTGTCCCCGCCGTAGAGTCGCGCCGTCAACGCTCTGAGCCGGGGAGGATTTTCTGGAATATCCGTATCGAGTAAATACAGAGCCACCCTTCCAACACTGGTCTTGAGGATACGGTAGAGTAGTTTCTCGCCTGCCAGATCGACTTCGAGCAACAGAGGTGGACCGGACGGATCTGTTTGTCTTTCGAGAGGGAGCGTATCGATCTCAGTGACCGGGTAATATTCCTGTTGCCACCCGTCCGGTGTGAGGCTTTGGCAGAAATATCCCTGCCTATACATGAGTCCCACCGCTACCAGGGGGACACTAAGATCGCTGGCCGACTTGAGATGATCCCCGGCCAAGACCCCCAGACCGCCGGAGTATATGGGCAGACATTCGGTGAGACCGAACTCGAGGGAAAAGTAGGCAGTCACAAAGTCAACGGGATGTTGGAGATGATAATCGTAAGAGCGCGATCGCGCCATATAGGCCCGAAACTTATGCCTCACGCGTTCGGCATGCTCCAAGTAACCATCATCATTACTTATTTCAGCGAGACGATGACTTGAGAGGCGAACCAATGTTTGGAGCGGGTTGTGGTTTGTATCGTGCCACAGATCCTCGTCAAGGTACTCGAAGAGTTCAACGGCCTCGGTGTTCCAACAAAACCAGAGATTGCCGGCTATTTCTCGCAGGCTTTCAAGACGTCCTCGCGTTGGCGGTACGACAACGTATTTTCTTAGGGGCATCCTCACCTCGAAAGATGGTAAACGGTGGAATGGACGTGATTCAAGTTTCTTTCACGCCCTTTAAATAGATTAGCACGAATTGGTTCACGTCAGGAAGTATTGGTTGTAGAACTGTTCTCAAGTCGATGCTGCACTTTTCGGATGTGTATGAAGTTGGTTGCTTGCCCGAGTGATAATGGACTTCCCGAGAATCATTTCGCGTTTGAATGACAGAAAAAGTTGACTTCCATGCCCTGTATAGGTAAGCATTATGGAGTATAATCGGCGGTGTCTGATAGGCGTTCATCCCCCGACTGACATGCATTTGTTAAGAAACCAACAGTTGCAGGATGACGTAATTCTTGTGACGTTCAAAGGCAACAACCAAAAAAATGCAAGGGGAGTTGGTCGGTCCATATCCCTAAAGAAGAGGATTTCCGATGGCAAGCTCTGAAATCTTGAAAGACAAGTTGGTTTTGGCGGTAGATGACGAGGAGGACGTTCTCGACATAATTGAAGAGGAATTGTCCGAGGCCGCAAATGTGACTCTTCACACGGCAACGACATTCGAGAAGGCTCAGCAGTATTTGGTCTCGTATACATACGACCTGGTCATTTTGGACATCATGGGGGTGCGGGGTTTTGATTTGTTGCAGATAGCGGAGAATGCCGGTTTTCCAGTAGTCATGCTTACCGCGCATGCTTTTAGTCCGGAAGCTCTCAAAAAGTCGATTCAATTGGGAGCCCGCGCCTATTTGCCCAAAGAAAAACTGGGTTCACTGGTTCCTTTCTTGGAGGACGTATTAAAACTCAATTACCAATCCGTATGGAGCAAGGCTTTGGACCAAGTGGGTACCTTGTTCAATAAGAAATTCGGTTCCGATTGGCGCAAGTCAGAAGAAAACTTCTGGCAGGACTTCGAAAAGAAACTCACCATCGAAGACGGCGCCATAATCAAGTAGTTTTTCGAAGAATCCGCCCGACATGGAGTATGGGCATACCGTTCCATGGGCCACCGTCAGGCAGTCGGCGACAGGTCATGACCTGGATAGTGGGAGACGCTGACGCGTGGACAAGCCCCGTGAGCGGGGAAAAATGTTTGATTTTGATAGTTCGAGAGGAAGGACGTCATCATGTCTGATGTTGTGATAGTGTCGGCCTGTCGTACAGCTATTGGCGCCTACGGAGGCACTCTTCGGGACGTGCACGCTTCTACAATTGCAAGTGTGCCCATGAAAGCAGCCGTTGAAAGGGCAGGAATCTCGCCCGATATCATAGACGACGTACGTTTCGGGTGTTGTCTCAATCCTACAGACGCTATGAATGTGACGAGAATAGGCGCACTTATAGCGGGCATCCCGGATTCCGTCCCGGCAGTTACCATCAACAGGGTCTGCATATCGGGCATGGAGGCAACGTTGTCCGGAGCGGCCATGATACGCGCTGGGGTGGCGGACATCCTTTTAGTTGGTGGGGTGGAACACATGTCGGGTGTCCCGTAC
This sequence comes from Thermodesulfobacteriota bacterium, assembly GCA_030837305.1. Taxonomy (GTDB): domain Bacteria; phylum Desulfobacterota; class Desulfomonilia; order Desulfomonilales; family Desulfomonilaceae; genus JAUPKT01. The sequence continues at coordinate 2,408 of JAUPKT010000079.1, read as the reverse complement.
ACCATAGAGAAGGCAAGATGGGGCATACGCATGGGAACAGACGTCATTACAGACGCTATGCAGACGGGGTTACATTGCGGTTCCCACATTTTACCCTATCCACAGGATGGTCCCGTAGAGTTCTTCAGGGGCAAGCCCTACATCATGGGACACACGGCGGAGTTTGTTGCGGCAAAACATGGAATCACGAGACAGGAGCAGGACGAAATAGCGTTGAGAAGCCACAACAATGTCGAACGCGCGACAAAGGATGGGTCGTTCGCTGATGAAATAGTTCCTGTGTTGGTACCACAGAAAAAGGGCGATCCTAAGGTATTTGACAAGGACGAACACTTTCGGCCCGGCCTTACCATGGAGGCACTTACTCGGTTAAGTCCTGTATTCATACCCAAAACGGGTACCGTTACTGCAGGTAACTCCAGCGGGATCAATGATGGAGCTGCTGCCATGGTTATCATGTCTGGGGAACGCGCCAAAGCGGAAGGAATAAAGCCGTTGGCCAAGATTAAAGCTGTCGGTATGGGCGCGTGCCACCCCACCATCATGGGCTTGAGTCCTGTGCCGGCAGTTAAGAACTTGCTCAAGAGTTCCGGCCTGACGCTGGGGGATTTCGAATTGATAGAGCTAAACGAGGCTTTCGCTGCTCAGTACCTCGGTTGTGAGCGGGAACTCGGTCTCAACAGAGAGATCACAAATGTCAATGGATCCGGCATTGGGCTTGGGCATCCCGTTGGCTGCACTGGAGCACGGCTCATAATATCGCTGCTCTATGCTATGATGAAACGCGGCAACTCCTTGGGTCTGGCAACGTTGTGTGGCGGTGGTGGTGTTTCCATGGCATGCGCGGTGGAGATTGTATGAGTTAGGCAAGACTCGCTTCTCAAAATCCCCTGAAATGACGGTAGCTGGGTGTACGTTCTCCAGTTGACCGGCAATCCTCATATTGAAGACGTTGAAAGGACTTGCATCTCGAAGCAGAGAAGCAGGTCCTTTTTTCCTTAGAAAAGACAGGGCAAATCTCTTGCAAGTGTCGAGGTACATTGTGGAGGGGGTCGCAACACCAAGGTCAGATTGCTCTCACGAATCTTCAAAATACTCCCCAGGGCTGGGGTTGCTTCATTGCTTATGTTGCCCCATTCGATGAGTCCCGGATGTCCAGGATGTTATTGCGAGTGATGCCAAAAATCTTTTAGGAACGGCGGGTAACTCTTACTGTAGCGTTCCGGTTACCACGGTTGGATCATATGAATGAGGAGTCTCACAAAGTAAAAGACGACTATCACTACGGCGACGGCTCCTATGACGACATGGAATTTCCTTGCAGCAAAGACCATTTTCTGCTTCAGGGAGTCTTGCCCCAATTGTTGGGACTGCCGTGAGACCACGTGTCCGACACTGTAGAAAATCACCAGTAAAAGAACAATGATTCCGAGGTATTTCATCAGACTTACTGAGACCAATTCTCAAAACGAACTTGTTGTTAGACGGATTATTTCATCATTTTCCACCGGTTTCAATGCCTTGGAGGCCAGAGGGATGTTCTGTGCGGAGATCGGCTCTGGAATTTCGGATGTGTAAAAAGACCTTCTTTTGGGGTTGAGAAGAAGACGAGAATGGATTAATCTCCGGCTATGATCATGCCCTTTCAAAAGATGCATGGAACGCTGAACGACTTTATCGTCATTGAGGATTTGGGTAATCGCGTCTTACTCTCGCCGGCTGATGTTGCGAAGCTCTGTGACAGAAGAGCCGGCATAGGAGGGGACGGTGTTATAGTGGTACGGCAATCGTGCGACGCGGATTTTTTCATGGATTACTTGAACTCGGACGGTTCAGTGGCGGAGATGTGCGGAAACGGTATTCGCTGTCTCGCCAAGTACGTGTACGATTGCGGTCTCGCACGTCAAAAGAATCTGACTTTTCAAACGAGGGCCGGGATCAAGACCGTCGAAATCATAACCGGAGACGATGGGTTGACGGCCTCCGTACGAGTAGGCATGGGGTTCCCGGCATTCGCCGTGAAAGAGATACCCGTTGCTTTGGATGATGCGGCCGGTCCGGTGATCGATTGGCCGGTAGAGGTCCGGGGGCGCACTTTCCTCTGTTCATTCATATCAATGGGGAATCCTCATTGTGTGATTTTTCAAGAGGGAGACATCGAAGACCTGCCCAGTCGCTACGGCCCAGATATTGAGACCCACTCACTGTTTCCACAGAAAACGAATGTAGAGTTTGTGAAAGTTGTTTCCCGTTCCGCTCTTTGTATGCGCGTATGGGAGCGTGGCAGCGGGATAACACTTTCGTGCGGCACGGGTGCGTGTGCATCTGCGGTGGCAGCCAGGTTGAAGGGCCTCGTGGACAGCCCGGTTGAGGTACAACTGCTGGGGGGAAGACTATCAATAGAATGG
>JAUPKT010000078.1 GCA_030837305.1 Thermodesulfobacteriota bacterium | reverse complement strand
TATGTGATGGAATGCTTCCCGAGACAGACGGCCATGGTATCAACCATTCAAACCTTTAAGTGTCGGAGTGCGGTCCGTTTAGCGGCAAGGGCAATGGGGTATTCTTTGGAGCAGATAGACAATCTGGCCAAATGTCTCCCCTGGTCCCTCAGGGGATCTCATCTCAAAACGGCCCTTGAGACTCTCCCGGAACTTCGTAATGCCCCTATTCAACAAGAAAGAGAACTTGTTGACCTGGCGGCACGATTGATCGGACTCCCCTGCCAAAGTTCAGTTCATCTTGGCGGTGTAATAATAACGCCGCAGGACATAACAGCGTGGACGCCTGTCCAGAGATCACCTAAAGGTTTGTTGGTGGGCCAATTGGATAAGGACGATGTCGATGCGTTGGGGTTACTAAAACTGGACATTTTGGGGCTTCGCATGCACACGGCAATCGGCAAGGCATTGGGAGTATTGGAAGGGCAAAACATTGAACTCAAGTTGGAGCGTATTCCCCTGGATGATAAGAAAACCTACTCTCTTCTCTGCAGCACCCACAGCGTAGGGGTGTTTCAGCTGGAATCCCCTGGTCAGAGAAATCTCCTTGGACGTTTGCAGCCCCAAGTTTTTTCCGACTTAGTGGCGGAGACGTCTCTTTTCCGCCCTGGTCCGGTGGAGGGGAATATAGTTGAAACCTATCTGAAGAGAAGAAATGGAGACGAGTCCGTTACCTATCCTCATGAAGATCTCATCCCCATCCTGGCAGAGACATACGGAGTCATTCTTTTTCAAGAACAGGTGTTACGAATTGTACATGTCTTTGCTGGGTTGACCTATGGCGAGGCTGACGCCTTCCGTCGGGCCATGACAAAAGACAGAAAATCAAAAAAGATGGATCTTTTAAAGCAACGCTTTATGGATGGGGCCAAAGCCCGGGGACATGGCAGAACCCTCACAGAAAAAGTTTTCAGCCAGGTTGCCGCATTTGCCTCCTATGGTTTTTGTAAAGCCCATGCGGCATCTTTCTCAAACATTATCTACCAGAGTGCTTATTTGAAGGCTCATTATCCCCAGGCATTTTATGTGGGGCTCTTAAATGCCGGCCAGGTAGGTTCCTATCCGCCCTTTGTCATACTCAACGAAGCAAGAAGACGGGATATCCCTATTTATCAACCGCACGTAAATTTCAGTTCTTTAGAATACAAGGCCGAAGGCGCCGGAATTAGAGTCCCCCTCACAGGGGTGCACGGTCTAGGCCCCGCAATGGCACGAAGAATCGTCACGCATCGAGAAAGATATGGCCCTTTTCAAGGTCGAGAGGATTTTCTTGAGCGAGTTGCTGTTTCTCATCGTATTGCAAAGGGGCTCTTTCTCGCCGGTGCTTTTGATGGGATGGATCCTGAATGGTGTTTGGTGCGAGAGGTATGTAATGCTTAATCGAACGTATAACGAACACCTCTCATTGAATGTTCATTGTTCGGCTCACCCGTTGTCTGTTCTCAGAGAAGGTTTGCTCAAGAATCGAATCGTGACTGCAGAGACCTTACGTTCAATTCCGTCAGGGAGGCGGGTCAGGGTTGCAGGAATAGTGGTAATAATCCACACACCTCCTACGAAATCGGGCAAGAGAGTTCAATTTATCACCCTGGAGGATGAGACGGGATTGATAGACGCGGTAGCTTTTCCCAAAGCCCAGGAGAAATTTGCCCGCATCATTCTTACCAGTGAAGTACTTGCTGTTGAAGGGACTCTGCAACGTCGGGGGAAAGGAGGGGTATCCGTATCGATTGTGATAGAGAAAGCCCTGCTTTCTTGGAGTGGACGGCTCTCTCATTTCCTGGAGATGCTCCGAGAGGAAAAACGCGATCAGACGGAATAATTGGGCCCATGAGTGAACGAGGTGATCCCCGCATTGTGGCTCCTGAATCGGCACCTTTCTGTCTCAGGTCGACGGCTTGACAGGCAAAGGAACTATTTGCTATGCACATAGAGTGCAAAAAGATCAATTCTGTCTGAAGCCTTTACGAGGAACCATGGGCATTCTTTGGGGGAGAGGTGCTCTTACGTCGCTCAATGCTTCGACATGCCGTGGGTAAGTTTGAAGCCGAGTGCATGAGCTATTTCTCTGCATGCCATGAGGACAGAAGGATGTTTTGGCCGTCCCAACAATTTTCGATTATCAACCAGTGGATAAGGGGGTTTGAGCATGTCTCTAAACTTTGATCTTCCCAGGGATGCCGAGTTGACAAGGAAGGTCGTCAGAGAGTTTGCCGAAAAGGAGATAGCTCCCATTGCCCAGGAGCTGGACGACAAGGAAGAATTCTCGTACGAACTAACGAGAAAAATGGGTGAACTGGATTTCTTTGGGCCCTTTGTTTCTGAAGAGTATGGAGGAAGCGAAGTAGGCTACCTGAACTACATTATCATCGTCGAAGAAATTGCACGAATAGATGGTTCACAAGCTGCAACGATAGCCGCCGGGAACTCCTTGGGAATTGCGCCCATCTACTATTTCGGCACCGAAGAGCAAAAGCGCAAATGGCTTCCAGACCTGTGTAAAGGAAAGACGTTGGCGTCTTTTGGCCTGACTGAGCCTGATGCCGGCTCGGATGCCGGCGCATCGCGAACAACGGCAGTGCTTGATGGAAATGAGTGGGTCATCAATGGCAGCAAAATCTTTATCACCAATTCCACGACCGACATCAGTGCCGTATGTATCGTCCAGTGCGTCACGGACACCAAGGAATCCGGCAAGCCCGAAATTAGTTGTATTCTCGTGGAAAACGGGACACGGGGATTCATAACCGAAACCATGCACAACAAGATGTGCTGGCGGTCATCCAATACGGGACAGCTCACCTTTCAAGACTGTCGAGTCCCAAAGGAAAATTTGTTGGGTAAACGTGGGGAGGGCTTTCACCAAATGCTCAAAACCCTTGATGGAGGCCGCTTGTCCATAGGTGCCATGGGCTTGGGAGGGGCACAGGGAGCATTTGAACTTGCCCTTGACTACTCAAAAAAGAGGCAACAATTCGGCAGGCCCATCGGATCATTTCAGGTGAACGCGTTCAAACTAGCCGATATGGCTACCGAAATCGAGATGGCTCGATTGCTGCTCTACAAAGCGTGCTGGCTGGCCGACAACAACCGTGCGAGCACAAAATATGGCGCCATGGCCAAACTGGTGTGCTCTGAAACCTACTACAGGGCCGCCAATCATGCAGTCCAAATGCACGGCGGTTACGGCCTGATGAAAGATTATGCGGCGGAACGACACTACAGAAATCAGAAACTGCTTGACATTGGGGAGGGGACTTCCGAAGTTCAGCGGATCGTCATAGCCAGGAACATAGGAGCCCCGGGTCGATCACTGTGATGACCCTTTGTTTAATGGCAGCCGCTTAGTCGATACGAACAATTAGAGGACGGCAAAGATGGACGAGCAAAAGAAACCAGGTTCTTATGAAGATTTTCGGGAAGCTGCAGAAGAATACGGTGATCACAAAGGACACGATTTTCTCACCGATCAAGATGCCCTCGACGAGGCTCGCGAAAAGGCCGAACAGGACGGAGCATTACACCATGGTTTGAGAATCAAATCTACCAGGGAAGAGCGCGGGTTCACCT
>JAUPKT010000077.1 GCA_030837305.1 Thermodesulfobacteriota bacterium | reverse complement strand
GCGGAGGCCTTCACCAAAACGGGGTATCCGAGGGATTCGGCGGTTTTTTCAAGGAGTGAGGGGTTATCTTCTTATTGCAGCATCCCGGGGATGATGGGAACTCCCCCGTCTGACATGATCCGTCGGGCTGTTGTTTTACTGCCGAGAGCGGTCCTGGTTTTTGCCGACGGACCAATGATTACCCGATCCTCATCGGCAACTCTCTCTGCGAAAACGGGATTCTCCGATAAAAAACCATAGCCTGGATGTATGGCTTGAGCCCCGGTGGAGTGTGCGGCCGAGATGATCTTTTCAATATTGAGGTAACTTGCTGCGGGCTCCGGATCACCCAGACACATTGCTTCATCAGCCGCCAATGTATGCAGAGAGGTCTTGTCCACATCGGAGTACACCGCGACGGTTCTGATACCCATCTCCCGGGCGGTTCTGATAATCCGCAAGGCAATCTCACCACGATTCGCAATCAGGATTTTGTTAAACATAGCCTCTCTCCTACATACGGAATGTTCCGTGTCCCTGTTTCCTACCGACAAGAGGAGCATTGAGAGATGCTGAGACCGCCAGACCCAAGACGTCCCTGGTGGCAGCCGGATCGAGGACGCCGTCATCCCAGAGATTCGCCGTGCTGTAATACGCATTGCCCTCTTGGATGGCAGATTGGATAATGGGACCACGAATCCCGTCAACCACCTCTTGGGGCAGCGGCGGCTGCCCTGCCCGTGAAAGTTGATCATTCTTAACGGAAACAAGTACGTCCGCTGCCTGTTCTCCTCCCATGACGCCTATTTGAGCGTTCGGCCACATCCAGAGAAATCTCGGCGAGTATCCTCTTCCACACATCCCATAATTACCTGCACCGAATGAGGCGCCCACGATGACCGTGAACTTGGGGACTGTTGCTGTTGAAACTGCATGGACCATCTTATGTCCATCTTTTGTTATGCCTCCACGCTCGTATTCACGGCCTATGATGTACCCGTTTATGTTCTGTAGGAACAGCAGTGGTATGCCTTGACGGTCGCACAGGGATATGAATTGAGTCGCCTTGAGAGAGCTATCGGAAAACAGGACACCGTTGTTGCCCAGTATGCCCACCTGGTAACCATGGATATACGCCCATCCGCATACGAGGGTCGGGCCGTAAAGAGCCTTGAATTCCAGGAATTCCGACCCGTCAACCATGCGCGCGATTATCTCCCGCACATCGTACGGCATGGAAATGTTTCGTGGAACTATTCCCCAGATTTCCTGTGGATCGTACAGGGGCGGTACGGGTTCGCGCCGCGGCACAGAGGCTTTTTCGGGTTTGGGTAAAATTCCTACAATGCTTCTCAGAATCTCGATGGCATCCGCATCATCCTCAGCGAAGTAATCGGATACTCCGGACAGACGACAGTGGACGTCCGCTCCGCCCAATTCTTCTGCCGTGACCTCTTCCCCCGTGGCAGCCTTCACCAATGGTGGTCCACCTAAGAAAATGGCGCCGGTCTTGGTGACATGGACCACATGATCGGACATGGCTGGGATATAAGCCCCGCCTGCTGTGCACAGCCCCATCACAGCCGTTATTTGGGGTATGTTCATTTTCGACATGATGGCCTGGTTGTAAAAAATCCGGCCACCGTCATCCGAGTCGGGAAAAATCTCTGACTGCAGCGGCAGATACGCACCGCCGGAATCAACGAGCATGATCATGGGAAGGTTGTTTTCCATGCAGATCGTCTGGCACCGGAGCGTTTTCTTCACCCCCATGGGATAGATAGTTCCACCCTTGATCATGGGGTCATTTGCGTGCACGAGTACTTCTCGACCGCTGACGACACCGATACCGGCCCTCGTCCCTGCACCGTGCACTTTGCGATCGTACATTCCTTTTGCCGCCAGAGGCGCTATCTCGAGCCACGGGGTGTTGGGATCCAAGAGGAGGTCAAGTCGTTTCTGCATAGGGATCTTCCCCAACTCCTCATTTCGTTTCATCGCTTTTTCCGATCTCTCGTCCCTCGCGAGACGGAGTTCGTTTTTCAGATCCTCAACCAAGGATGCCATGACTTCATAATTGGCTTTGAATTCGTCACTCTTGACGTCTATTCTTGTTTCAATGACTTCCATGGGATCTCACCTTCCTTGTGTTTCCCAGTATTGATGATGCTGACTATGGTCGGCATAGAGCCGTCCTCACGAAGTATAGGTTCATAAAGGTTCGCAATGACAGGCGGTGTGCGGGCGGATGTCACCCATGTTGTGCCAGGAGTTCATCCGCTATTTGCATCCGGGCCCTTTCCGATGTGGTGCCCGCGAGAGCCGCGTATTTTGAGTCTCTGAAAGCCCTTTCGATGAAATTCCCCATTATATAACCCTGCCCGGACAGTATTTGCATGCCCATTGCAGCAACTTTTTCCGATGCCTCCGACGCAAATACTTTCGCACATTTAACCATTACTGCGGCCTCCGGGTTCTTGGAGGAAATCATCCAGCCGGCTCGAAAAACAAGCAGTTGAGAGGATTGATACAGCGTAAGCATTTCAGCCAACTTGAAGCGAATTTCTTGGTGGGCGAAAATCGGTTTCCCTTCTCTCCGATGAGATTGAGCATACTGTTTGGCCTTTATTATGGTTGCATGCATGATGCCGACGGACGCCATGGCTAACGTCAAGTCCTGGGTTTGATACAGATGCTCCGCTATCACTGTGTCGCTGAAAGGACCGAATACAAAATCCTTGTGGATGTCCAATCCGACAAATTCGAGAGACGAAACGGCCAACCCGTTGTATCCAAGGGTCGCCAATCGTGGTCCCATCACAAGACCTTTCTGGTCCGGACGAACGAGGCAGACCGTTTTTCCCGAATCCTCATCTAAGACCACGGCAATCCAATCGGCAATGGGCGCATTGGTAACAAAGTCCTTTTGCCCGTTGAGGATGCAGTGATCCCTATCCCATGCCGCTATTTTTGATGCCGGACCGTCTTCTGTCGTGAGTGCCGGTTCCGTGAGAGCAACAGCTCCGACAACTTCTCCGTTCCCGACTGCCTTGACAATGTCTGAAATGATCGGGCTTTCCGGCCACTGAGCGAGAAGCCCCCCAAAAATGCGGGCCGTGACCTCAATGGACATGAAGAGAGAGCTGGAGATTCGAGCCACCTCTTCTTGCCCTGCCTGCAGACTGAGGATCTGATCCTTAGCGGGCGGCCTCAAATATCCCGTGGGGGCCAGGTCTTTCATGAAGCGCTTTGTAATACGTCTAACATTGGGTGTGTCTGCCTTTTCAAGCCCTTCCAGCTCTCCCAAGGCTTCAGGATGAAAGAGTTCACAAACTCTCTGCTTCAAATCGTTATCTGCCTCAGACCAATCAAAATTCATGGGTTTTCCTCACATGAGACGAGAAATCAGCACTTTCTGCACGTCCGAGGTCCCACCCCCAATGGGGGCAAGGCGACTGTCTCGAAAAACTCTTTCCACATCGTATTCGTGACAATATCCGTAACCGCCTAAAAGACACACTGCATCGTTCGCCGGTTGTAATGACCAATCGCCGATAAACAACTTGGCCACAGCAGCCTCGAGATGATTCAACGGCCTTCCCTGATCCTTGCACCATGCTATGCGGTAGACCAGAGGTCGTGCAGCCTCCAAAAATATTTTCATGTCGGCCAGCTTGTGTTTCACTGCTTGAAAATACGCAATGGGTCTGCCGAACTGTTCTCGCTCTTTGGCGTAGCGGCTGCACCTCTGGATCAGGAACGATACTGCGCCGAGGAATGGAGCCAAGAGTGCGCTGCGATCCCACTCCACCGTTTGCATGGCCATCATGAATCCATTGCCCTCTACACCGAGCAGATTTTCGTACGGGATCCGGCAGTCTTCAAATACCAACTCCGACGTGGGAGACGTCCGAACACCCATTTTATGCAGACTTCTACTGACGGAAAACCCTGGCGTTCCCTTCTCAACCACAAAGGCAGATATGCCTGCATGACCCGAAGACGGATCAGTCTTGGCATAAATCACTGCGACATCGGCTATGGCGCCGTTGGTAATGAACATCTTGGAGCCGTTAAGGACCCAACTGTCTCCTGTGCGAACAGCCTTCGTGCGAATGGAAGCCACATCTGATCCTGCACCGGGTTCGGTAAGCCCCATGCAGCCTACCCACTGTCCTGAAGCAAGGGAGGGTATGTATTTTTTTCGCTGGTCTTCCGTGCCATGACGAAAGATGGTGTCGGCACAGAGGTAGGTATGAGCCCCGTAGCTCAAAGTGAGGCCCCCATCCACACCTGCTTCTCCCAGGGCTTCCGCGGCCAACACAGACGTCATGACATCTCCGCCGCTTCCACCAAGCTCCTCCGGGAAATGGAGACCCAAAATTCCGAATTCTCCTAGCCTCTTCCAAGAAACCCAGTCGAATTCAGCCTTGAGATCATGCTCTTGTACCCGAGGCACGATCTCCTTCCTGGCAAACTTCAGCACCTGCTCTTTGAACATGAGCTGTTCATCAGTTAGTTCGAAGTCCATAGTTGATCCCTATTTTCTGTGGTTCAAGGCCTTGCGCCGTTGAAAAACACGGTGAGAAGGCTGCCGGCAATACGCTGCTTTTGATTCTTTCCCCTCAGGGGATGATTTTCAAGGACCATGGTGGAAACAAAGGTCTCAACAGCACCGAGGAATATGTAGGTAAGATACCTCGGTTTCACATCAGCACGCACGGCATTCTCAGCCTGGGCGCTGGACAGGATCATTTCCACTCTATCCATAAATGATTTGAAGAACTTAAGACGAGGTGGAGTGAGATTCGTAGAGGAACGCGATATTTCTGTTATAAAAATGTGAACCAGATCAGGTCTTTTTTCGTACTGGTCAAGGAAATACTCAACAAGGGCCCTTAGCTTATCTTCCACTCGCTGGTAATTCTCGTCGCACGCCTCCATTTGAGCAAACAGGCCGTTCCACCACTCGGCGAGGATGACGTCAAAAAGTTGGGTTTTGCTCTTGAAATAATGGTACACGAGACCGTATGAAATGCCCGCCTCTTGTGCAATATCGGTAATCCGGGCCTGGTGAAATCCTTTCTTGCGGATGACTCTGCATGCGGCATCAAAAATGGCGGTTTCTTTGTCTTTCCTTCCGTGGCTTTGTCTGTTGATGGGCGGCATCAGAGGGAACTATCAAGAATTGATTGATTTGTCAATCAAATTGGATTGTGAGCATAGTACATCTGTATGAATCCACAGGGATATGATATGGAGTTCCAGTCACCATTCACGATCAATTCCCGAGGCCTTTAAGATGTTTGAACCGTATGACAATATTTACGAATTGGCGTGCCCCTTCTTGAACATAAGGGACAATGATATCCACACCCGGGTGGCTTACTCTTTTGCACGGCGACTCCTCCGTGAAGAAGGGGGCGACGAGGCCGTGGTTCTCCCGGCGATAATCCTTCACGATGTGGGATGGAAAAGCATACCAGAAGAGCTTCACCTGAAGGCTTTTGGTCCCGGTCAAAATGATACCGTTCTGAACCGGGTTCATGAGGTTGAGGGAGCCAAGTTAGCCCGACAATTACTGGGAAAGTTACGTTACGATGAGAATCTCATTGAGGATATTGTCGCGATTATCGAAGCCCATGATTCCCGGAGGGATCCCCATTCTCTTAATGACGCAATTGTGAAGGATTCGGACAAACTTTGGAGGCTTTCCAAAGAAGCCCTGGAAATAGACCCAAAACGCTTCAATATC
>JAUPKT010000015.1 GCA_030837305.1 Thermodesulfobacteriota bacterium | reverse complement strand
TCAGCGTTGATCAGAGGCACGGCAAGGATGATGCAGTTCGTGACGATCAACACGAGGTAAACACCTAATTTCTTGAAAAGGTACGGGTTAACTTTTCTCAAGATTGTGTCGACCGCTTGTACGAAGATCGCAACGGTACCGATAAAGACAATTATCTTCAAGAAGTCCAGATGCAACGTTTTCAGCACAAAGTTGTAAAGGGCCCAACACATCATAGCGCTGAGTACCATCACGGTGGTGAAGGTTATGCCCATACCAATTGCCGTTTCTTTCTTTTGTGAAACGCCAAAAAAGATGCAGAGGCCGAGATATTTCGTAAAAACGAAATTATTGATCAGCATGGCTCCCATGAGAATGGTAAAAAGAATCTGTGGCTGGCTTTTCTTCACCAAGAACTGTCGAGATCCAATCACTTTGCCTTGGGACGAGATATCTTTTGCATCGACTATGTATTCGGCAGATGTGTTCAACGGTTGATCGAATCTCAGTACGGCGGTCGTGGATCTCGGATCCATTTCGACAGATGAGACTGGGATTCGTATATCCGGATCAGGTTTTTCATACACTACATAATTAGCGGTATTTTGAGCCCATGTCTTATCAACGGGCACCCCAAACGATATTTCGATCCCTGTATCTTTCTTAAATCCACCGGTCCCGGAGGTGTCAGCAGCCACGACTAAGTGAGGCAAGAGCCAAGAAATGACCACAAGCCCTAAAATCCAAGGAATCAGCCTCGTGTTCTTCATTTCAGTGGCCTCCTCCAGATGCAGGAATTTTTCCGGTGAGCTTATATTCAATCCAGTTGAAGGTGGCCATGATGAAACCGATTACGAAGAACCCCCCGGCCGGCAAGATCATAATGAGAAGGGGCTTAAAACCTAGCACATCATAGCCGAATAATTGACCCGCTCCGAAGAATTCTCTTATCGCTCCCGTCAGACACAGGCCAAAGGTGAAGCCGATTCCCATTCCCAGCCCGTCGAAAAAAGATGGAACGAATGGCTCTTTCGACGCGAAGAGTTCCAACCGAGATATAATAATAGCAAACACTACAATGAGCTTCACAAAAAGCGCTACCTGTTTGTACACATCCGGCGAAATGACGGGAAGGATCATGTCAATGACCGTCACCCATAAGGCTATGATCACAACATAGGCTGGGATCCTGATACGAGGATGAATAAATGACTTGAACGCCGAAACGGTACAACTCGAAAAGACTTGGACAAATACAACAGCAAGGCCGAGAAGAAGACCATTCTTTACTGACGTTGTAACCGCCACGGCAGGACATAAACTCAAAGCCAGCCGAAATATTGGGTTCTCCGGTATCAAACCGTTCCAGAGAAGTTGCACATTTCTATTCACTTCTGTCCTCCGCTAGAAAGCAACTTGCATGTTTTCTTTCTTGATGGCGTCGTTTAGGATCCCAAGACGATAGACAAACTTTCGCACGGTATCTTTTACGCCGTTCGTAACAGCCTTACTTGATATCGTCGCGCCCGTAAGAGCGTAGATATCGTCCTTGATATGTTTTTCCTTAATCCCACTGATTTTCTCCGGAGAGAGCCCTTTCTTGGCCGCCACCATGGGATCAAGTGCCATGAAATAGTCGTCAGGCAAAGGTTCCTTGACCACTTTTAGATCCTTCAGGGATTCAACGGTTTTTCCGCGGAATTGGTTTCTGAAATAGTTCTGCTCAATCTCCGCCCCGAGACCCGGATCCTCCTCTGATTCAGTTATTGCAATGCCGGTGACCGTAAAATTGGGGTCAAGAGACACCATCATTTTGATGAAAGTCTTGAACCCTTGTGTAACCCCGGGAATGACATAGCCCAGCCTTTGGTCTCCAAGGTTTGCAATGAACAGGGTTTGGGCATAAACCGCTCGGACATCTTTTGGCAAAACAGCCTGCACAGCAGCGTCTCGCGCGGGCCTCTCGGCCAGTTTTACGGCATCACCCTCCACGAGATATGTTTTCCCCGGCTTTCCCTCGAGATCTATTTCGGCCAGGACAAAGCCTTTGTCCTTGAGAGGCATCAGATAGCCCAACAAAATGCCGCCCTTGGAATCGGACAAGACATAACGATAAACGGCATAAACTCTCAGATTCTCAGGGGCTTTATTATCGCCCTTACCGCTGAATCCCAGGAGGTCTCTAATGGTCTGTTGCTGAATTTTTTCCTCATTTTCTTTTCGAACATGCTCCGTCTTGGCGTACACTGCGCCAAGGATTAGCGCAGCTACGACACAGACCATGGTGAGGCTTATAGTAATTTTAAAGATTTCTTTCATGGAATCCTCTCAATTCCGAGATGGGGCCTATTTAGCGGCCGCTACAGGAGCCTGCTTGGGAGGAGCAAACCGTTTCGGCTTGAGCCACTCATCCAATGCGGGAGTCAAGCAATTCATCAGAAGTATTGCATAGCAAACTCCCTCGGGATATCCGCCTTTGAGGCGAATGAGGACCGTAAGTGCTCCTACACCGCACCCAAATACAATTTGTGCGGACTTCAATGTGGGTGACGTGACATAGTCCGTGCACATATAAAAGGCACCCAGCATGAGGCCACCCGAAAGTATCTGGATCAGGGGATCTCCACTGAACCACGTATCCCCTCCAAAGATCCAAGACAGGACTCCCACCGTGACAATCGTGGAAAGCGGTATGTGCCAGGTAATGATTCCACGGGCCATGAGAAAAAGTCCACCGGCCAGTATAAGCGACGCAGATGTCTCTCCTATGCACCCTGGCATGAAACCGAGAAAGAAATTCTTGTAAATTTCGGAGAAGCCGCCGAATTGCTGCGTAAGGGCATTGAGACCGTAATGTTTCAGCACATACAGGGGCGTTGCGGTAGCTACAGCGTCAACCCCCGGACCGCTGACGTAGATTCCTATGGCTGACTTGGTCCAATCCACGGGAGGCAACCAAGCAGCGGTCATGGCCACGGGAAACGCTGCCATCATGAAGGCTCGTCCCACGAGGGCCGGATTCCACACATTGAAGCCAAGGCCACCCATAAGTTCCTTGTTGATAAATATGGCGGCTACAGCTCCGATGATCGGCAACCAATACGGAACACCTGGTGGGATGACGAATGCCAAGAGAATTCCGGTAAGTACAGCGCTTCCATCGGTGACTGACACACGGCGCCCCAGAGCCTTCTGAGAAAGCGCCTCAACTATGACACAGGAAGCCACGCTCACCAGCGTGATGAGTAGTCCTCTAAAACCAAAGTTCCAAATGGACAGCAGCATGACCGGCACAAGCGTAGCCGAGACCGTCCACATGATCCCTGCTGTAGTTCTCCCTTTCCGAATGTGAGGAGATACAGAGACAGACCATTCAGGTTTCGTATTTGCGTCTGTTTTCATGAGCGTTTCGATTGTCCCATCCTCCGTGTTTTCACATAGAAAAATGTATGGACATGGGGAGTAGAGTTAGGCGACCATGGCTCTCTAACGAGATCCTGAGATCTCTCCCCTTTTTACTGAGACTCTAGCCGTGTTTTTTTACCTGGATCTTGGCCAGCCTGGCAAACTGAACCAGAGGTCTTTTGGCCGGGCATACGTAGGCGCAACATCCACACTCAAAGCACTCAAATACTCCGAATTTCTCAGTGAGGTGACCTCTACCCGCTTCCACGTAGATCCCCACTTCTTTGGGCGATAGCCCCATGGGGCATGCATCCATACACCAACCGCAATGGATACACGGGCCCTGGTCTCCGAGGTCAGTCTCCGAGCTATTGAGAAACAGTA
>JAUPKT010000076.1 GCA_030837305.1 Thermodesulfobacteriota bacterium | reverse complement strand
GTTTCCAAATCCGACGGTTCAGTAGTTATCTCGAAGGTATCCCCTTCATGACTGACATCCTGGGCCCCGGCTTCAAGAGCCAACTCCATCACCTCGTCTTCGTGAAGTTGTGCGGCAGGGATCACGATGAGCCCTTTCTTCTGGAATATCCAAGCCACGCAGCCTGATTCGCCAAGATTTCCATTGTACTTGTCAAAAATATGTCGGATTTCTGCAACTGTTCTATTTTTGTTGTCTGTCACTGCCTCCACCCACACAGCCCCTCCCCCAGGACCATATCCCTCGTAAACGACCTCATTCTTAGTTTTGACCTCGACAATCTTGTCACTCCGGACCAAGGACGACGTGACTCGAAAGGCTTCAAAAAGGCTGTTCCAAGAAGCCAAGACCCCCCAGGAATTGTTGGATATTCCTGAGGACGCTCTGGCAAAGCTCATCTATCCGGTCGGCTTTTACCGGACCAAAGCACGAACCTTAAGAACCGTATGCACGGATTTGATAGAGAAGTATGAGAGCAGGGTCCCCGACGAATTGGATGAGTTGTTGAAACTTAAGGGAGTTGGAAGAAAGACCGCTAATCTGGTCATAACCTTGGGATTCGGCAAGCAGGGAGTGTGCGTGGACACTCACGTTCATCGAATAAGCAATCGTTTGGGGTACGTGTCTACGAAAACCCCGGAACAAACCGAGATGGCTTTGAGGGCAAAACTGCCCAGGAAGTATTGGGTGGAATTCAATGATCTTCTCGTTACGTATGGCCAAAATGTCTGCAAGCCCGTGTCGCCGTTTTGTTCAAAATGCTCCCTGAGCCGTTACTGTGAACGGGTCGGTGTCGTTAAATCCAGATGAAGCATAGTTGACATGATGGAAGCATCCTCTTCAACTCCGGGGATGTTCCTGGCTGCGCCCTGAGATTTCTCCATTAAGTTTCACAAGAAGTTTCTCGTATGTTAATCCCAACTTTTTGGCGTTACGGCGGCAGTGTTCTTTTTGTATGTAATATCCTACCCAGTATCCGAGACCGCCCATACACAAGCCTATGATCAAAGCGGCCACAGTCCAGCGCATGACAAAGTCCATTCCGAAGACTGCAAAGCGGCTAATTGATTCCCAAAAAAACTCAGCGTTCATAACGGGCATCATCATTTCACGAAAATCAGCCGCTGACAGCAGAGGAGGTTTGTTCAGGAGCAGGGATCCTATGTAATAGTAGCCATAGTACATGGGAATGACTGACAGCGGGTTATTTACCCATGTGAACGCGAAAGCCATTACCGTATTAAAGGGAAAAATAGCACGAAGGCCCCCGAGAAGAACTATCTGTAAACCTACAGGGACTCCAAATCCAATGAACAGACCGATGCCTATGCCCCGTGCGTCGTACCAAGGCGGGGAACTTGACGAGACAAGAGGATCCAAAAGGTATTTTCGAAAGAGCGAGACTTTCACCTGCATGTGTTCTCGTTCATTATGTGCTATCGACAAGGCGTTATAAGGCCCATGACATTATGACAGGGAATTGCGTCCTGAGCCCGCGCCGGCTTTAGGTTAATTACAAACAATTTGACAAAACAACAAGCCATAGTATTTAGTTTTACGCCGATCGAGGCGGAAGAAACGCTATACCACAGCACCTGAAGGATTGGCGGACACCTTTGCCGTGTTCCGAATAGAACGGCGGGGCTTGGCTCTCGGGCTCGTGGAAGATTCAGAGGAGGCATAGGATGAAGCCTGTATTTATTGAGGCCACGACAATTCCGGACGCTTGGTTTCAGTGCCTATACACGCTTATCGAAGAGTCGCGCAAACCGGACGGTGCAGCGCGACGCTACACGGTTGATACCGGATCAAACCCTGGGGCTGATCGGATAGAGTTTGACATGGCGGTGGTTCACATTAAGCATCCCGGCGTGAGGCCCTTGTTGCCGCAGATTCCCGAGCACCTTAATTTGCCTCCGGTGGCTGATGAGAAATATCTTTCAGAGTACATGCCTTATTTGCTGTCATCTCAGAAATCCCCTGGAGAGCATTACACATATGGAGAGAGGCTCCAGATTTCTTGGCAGTTCGTCATTGACTATTATAAGAAACATGGTGGTCGGACCAATCGCATGTGCATGGAGGTTGGAAGGCCGGAGGACATTTTTTTCTACACTGATGAAGAGGGCTCCACGCCTTGTCTGCGGTTGGTCGATACGCGCGTCATGGAAAACAGGCTTCACTGGATCGTTTATTTTAGATCATGGAATTTGTGGTCGGGGTTCCCCGTAAATTTGGCCGGACTCCAACAGGCTAAAGAGATCATGGCTATGGAAATCGGTGTGGAGGACGGGGAGATCATTGCTGTTTCAAAAGGTCTAAACATACGCGATTACAATATTGAGGTGGCGCTCATGCGGCTTCAGAAGGACACAGGCATCAAACTGGGGGCGCGAAACGAGTAGAGAGAGCGTTGTCGTGTCTCTCCAAGTCCTCCCTTGAATGGGTATTCCCGAAAACTTCTGCAGGGATTACGTCGTTTGGACGGCAATCCTTTTCAGGGTATTGGGGTCAGAGTGGTCCGAAACTCTCATCCGTGCGACAGTACGATACCGGAGCGCAGGGCACACTGGCGCGGTGGGATGGGGGTTTTCCTCCGAATACAGCAAAACTGCCCACACGGCCATGCAACGTATGGTGGACATGTTGCTCGATGGATGAGAAACCACTCTGAGGCGGCTCTTATTGTCCTGCGGGAGC
>JAUPKT010000075.1 GCA_030837305.1 Thermodesulfobacteriota bacterium | reverse complement strand
GGGTCAGCGTTGATGGTCACGAGATTTTCTGCGAAGTGCGTCTCTATATTGACGCTTCTAGTGTTATGTCACCGTATTAGCTTTACAATACGAATGGGCTATGCTATCCATGTCTCATGTGGAAATCAGCAGCACCTTTACCAATGAAAGCAGAAGAGCGAAGCAAGTTGGAAGCATGGGTTCGCGCCAAGACATCATCGCAACGGTTGGCTTTTCGGGCACAGATTTGCCTCTTGGCTGCCGATGGGCTATCCAACAATGAAGTCGCAAAAAGATTGAACACGTCACGACCAACGGTGCTTCTCTGGAGAAGCCGATTTGCGGATCAAGGTCCCAAGGGTCTTACCAGGAACGCAAAGTGTGGCCCTTCTCATCGAAGACTTGCAGATGAAAAAGTCAGAGCCATTGTAGAGGCGACACTGCATTCAACACCTCCGGACGCCACCCATTGGAGCACAAGGACTATGGCGAAGGCTCAAGGGGTGTGTCGGAGCACAGTGGCTCGGATTTGGAAAGCGCATGGTCTGCAACCTCACAGGATAAAAACGTTCAAGCTTTCCAAAGACAAACACTTCGTGGAAAAGCTCACTGATGTTGTGGGACTCTACTTCAACCCTCCTGACAAGGCATTGGTGTTGTGTGTGGACGAAAAGTCCCAAATTCAAGCCCTGGATCGTACTCAACCCGGATTACCTATGAAAAAGGGACGGTGCGGAACTATGACCCATGACTATAAACGTAACGGCACCACTTGTCTGTTTGCAGCTCTCAATGTACTTGACGGCACCGTCATAGGGTCATGTCAACCTCGACATCGTAACGGCGAATTCTTGAAGTTCCTTCGCAAAATCAACCGTGAAACGCCCAAGGGACTGGACCTCCATTTGATTATAGACAACTACGCCACACATAAACATCCCAATGTCAAAGAATGGCTACTAAAGCATCCACGCTTCCACGTGCACTTCATTCCGACCAGCTCCTCATGGCTGAACCTGATCGAGCGACGGTTCGCAGAACTCACCCGAAAACGTATCCGTAGAGGGGTATTTCACAACGTTCCGGACCTCGTCACCGCAATAGACGATTTTATCGAAACGAACAACCAAAACCCTAAACCTTTTATCTGGACCAAGAATGTCCATCAAATCCTTGAAAAAATCAACTGTTGTAAATCTACTATGGAGACACTACACTAAAGAGGTCGTTCGTGCAGTGAAGAGGGCGGATAGTGAGACCAGGAGCAAAGCAACTACTGGAGGCGTTGGCGAAATAGATGAGGAAATTAAATGGCAGGAAGAACTCTTGGGCATAATTTTGCAGATGCCGCCCGCCCAGTTTGAGAGGCTAATCCAGCGGATCTTGAGAGAGTCTGGTTTTGTACAGGTCAAGGTCACGGGCCAAACAGGTGACGGCGGCATAGATGGTCAGGGTATTCTGCGACTGGCTGGGTTTCTAAGCTTTCAGGTAATTTTTCAGGCCAAACGATGGAAAGGATCTGTTGGACCGGGACTGATCAGAGATTTTCGAGGAGCCATGGTCGGTAGGGCAGACAAAGGGCTATTCATAACAACTGGAACTTTCACCAAAGAAGCAATGAGAGAAGCCACACGAGATGGGGCTCCGGCAATCGATTTGGTTGACGGGGACCAACTAGTTGAAAAACTGAAAGAATTGTCTCTAGGTGTGGAGACAATATTGGTAAGCAAGGAAGAGGTGACTGTGGACAAAGAATGGTTTACTGCCTTGTAAGATGATGATTTTTGTTGGTCTATCGAGGCCTCAACTATTACTTGCGAGCGATGAGGATTCGGCAGGATCAATCGCATGGTGCCTTTGACCATGAACTGCCGTCCGAGTAAGGTCCCGTAAAGCCAAGCGTATCTAGGCCTGCTATAAAGGCCCTGCGAGAAACCGGAGAAAGATGTTCACCTGTCATAGGGCAGCTTTTTTCGGCGGGTTCAGAGAAAGACCGTTGATTTGAGGTATATCGAGTCCTTGGGCAACACTGAACAAAACCCAATCCTCCAGGGCTTCGCGAAGATTGTGACGACATTGTTCCAACGACTTCCCAGTTGCCCATACCCCCGGAAGATACTGGATCTGGCCGTAGAACGGTTCTTCATCTTCGATGATTTCGTACTCGGCAGCTTCAAGAGCGCCGGCAAGATACTCAGTCAGCATACCTTACTCCTTTAGGTATTATACCCATTGAATAGGTATTCAATTGCTCTCAATACCTATATGTCGCGCCGCATTACGTGCGGCATGACGACGCAAGCGCCATACCGCCGATGTCTGCCACTCACAGCCTCATCATCGCGAACGTGTGAGTTCAAGTTGCCCGCACTTCATATCCATCGCTTATGCCTAAAAAAGAGCAACATGGAAACCACCACCACCAAAGACACGACAATGACGGCGGGATAGCCCCAGGGCGACTCCAGTTCAGGCATATACTTGAAGTTCATGCCGTACCAGCCGGCAATAAATGTCAACGGCATGAAGATCGTGGCAATAACGGTGAGCACCTTCATTACCTCGTTCAGTCTGTTGTTGACGCCCGACAAGTATATGTCCAACATCCCCGAAACGATATCTCTGAAGGTCTCCAGAGTATCCACCGCATGAATGGTATGATCGAAAAGATCCCGCAAGTACGGCCTGGTCGAGTCCTTTATCAAAGGCGAGTCCTCGTTAATGAGTCGACTTGCAAGTTCTCGAACCGGCCACACCGATCGCCTGAGAAGTATGAGGTCCGTCTTCACTCGATGGAGAACTCTGAGGGTTTCGGTTCCCGGATTTTTCAGAAGTTCCTCTTCCAGCCGTTCTATGCGCTCGGCCATTTTGTCCAGGACGACAAAATAATTGTCAATCACGGTATCCAACATGCAGTACGCAAGGTAATCCGGACCGGCTCTGCGCACCTTGCTGTTCGGTGATTCCAATCTCTGTCGCAAGATGTCAAAGGGGTCAGGCTCTTTCTCCTGAAAGGACAGCAGGAAACGTGAGCCTATCACCAGGCTGATCTGTCGGGAGGATATTCCCTCGTGGCCGGCTTCGTAGTCCAGCATCTTGAGACTCACAAATATATAGTCGTCGTAGCTCTCCACGTTTGGCCTGTGTGTGGTATTAAGGATATCCTCCAGAACGAGGTGATGGATCTGAAAACAGTTCCCTATCGCCTCGACGAGCGGGACTTGATGGAGCCGGTGCAGGTCGACCCACAGATTTCCAGGACGACCCTTGAGTTCTTCGAGTACGGAAACGTCTGAAGTCTCCGTTCGAGAAACTGCCGTCTCATCGAACAAGGTGACGACGAGAGTAGCTTTGTCGGAACTTGGTTCACCGACATGCACCAATGTGCCCGGGTCCTGACCACTCTTTTGTGATTGTCTTCCGTATGCTCTTCTCGCCATACCGGTCCTCCCACCGTCAAAGCAAACTGTTGTTGTCGTAGGGAGCGGCTGATGAAATGTCAAGGGATCGTTTGTGTACCGGGACAAATTGGTTTCAATTGGTTTCAGATCGATTGATTACCCCAAAAAATGATATATGCTGTTGCAGGAGTCGTTTAAGCGTTCGGTCACAATCGGAGATGCGTCTGAGAGGGTACTCGAGAGTCCTGTTATCCATTGAAAAGATGTTGAGTCCGTCACGGACTGCCCGTCAAGCACGGGCTTGTCATCCCGAACTTGATCCGGGATCCAAGAATCCTGGATTCCCTTTTTCAAGGGAATGACAGAAAGGCCACCACCGCAAAATAATAGAGGAATTTCGAAAACAAGTACAAAGAAATTCCCCATTTTCCACCGGAACAGGATCACTTAGGATTGAGG
>JAUPKT010000576.1 GCA_030837305.1 Thermodesulfobacteriota bacterium | reverse complement strand
GAAATCTCAGGGCAGCTTGAGGCGACCCGCACACGCCTCCAGACTGTGGAATTGATCAAAGAGGTCCTCATGTCAGGCCCGGGAATCAGTCTCATGGTGGTTGACGAAGACTTGGAGATCGTGGAGATAAGCAACTCCATCTTGGAGAGGACCAAGATGGCTCTCGAGGACTGCATCGGAAGGCCCTGTCACTGGGTACTAAAGAAGGGACTGCGGCCATGTCATTGCTCAGGAGACACCTGCATCGCCCAGGAAGTGCTCTTGAATGAACGGTCCGTCCATACGGTCAAAGAAGCCGGTAGCAGGGAGGATTCACATCGATACTTTACGGTCAGCGGATATCCGCTCCGCAGAGATGAAGACGGCAAACGCAACGTTTTGATCGTCTGGAAAGACATCAACCAGGAGATGACACAAGTACTGAGTCGGCAGGCCCAGAACATCCAACAGAGTTTTTTCCAGACTCTCCAACAAGACAAGATGGTTGCTCTCGGTCAATTGGCCGCAGCAGCGGTTCACGAAATCAACAATCCGATACAAGGTATTCTCACATTTGCCAAACTCATGAGACAGTCCTTCAATAAAGACAGCCTGAATGCAACCGAATTTGAGAAATTTCGCTCGTACCTGGACCTCATCGCGAGTGAATCTGCTCGCTGCGGCCAAATCCTTCGCAACCTCTTGTCTTTTGCCCGCATGGACAAAATAGAAAAATCACCAGTGGATTTTAACCCGGCGGTGGATGAGGTGTTCATGTTGGTGCGCAATCGTGCGGAACTCCAGGGCGTCACCCTCGTGCGGCGCACGGCTGACGATTTGCTTCCCATGTTTGGCGACAGGGGCCACATCAAGCAGGCGTTGCTCAACCTTATAATCAATGCCATGGATGCCATGCCCAACGGAGGAGTACTCACCGTTTCCGCACAGATGGATTCGGATCGTGAAAAAATACGAATTCTTGTGAGTGATACCGGTGTGGGAGTTCCCAAGAGCCTTCATGGGAGCATCTGGGAACCATTTGTCACCACCAAGGCCCAAGGAAAGGGAGTGGGCTTGGGTTTGAGTGTCGTGTACGGCATTGTGACCCAACATGGGGGAACAGTGGATATGCAAAGCGAAGAGAATCGGGGCACGGTTTTTGGAATGAATCTCCCCGTGTATAAGAGAGAGGACGAAACCCAAGATTCCTAATCCCCATAGGGAGGCGCTGAAAAAGTCATGGCCCGAAAACACAGATTCATGGTGGTGGACGATGAGCTTATTGTAAGAGAATCCCTTGCAGCCTGGCTTGAACAAGAAGGCGCTGCGGTGGACAAGGCGGATTCGGGTGAACAGGCATTGAGCCTCATGGAACAAACATTTTACGATATTCTGTTCGTGGACATTAAGATGCCCGGCATCGGGGGGTTCGGTCTTCTGGAGAACGTAAAAAAACAGTTCCCCACCACCTTGGTTGTGATCATAACCGCATACGGAACCGTTGACCACGCCGTGCAGGCCATGAGGTTGGGAGCCAACGATTTCTTGGTCAAACCCTTTGACCCGGAAAACCTTGGGCTCTTGGTGACCAAGCTTCTCGAACACCAAAGGCTACTGGAGGAATCCCAGTATCTGAGAAGTGAAGTGGCGCGCTGTTGGGCAGGGTTTGACGAAATTGTGGGAAAGTCCCCATCCATGGTTGAACTGTTTGACACTATCGGCGAGATTGCCGGCAGCGAATCATCAGTCTTGGTCCTCGGGGAGACCGGAACCGGCAAGGAATTAATCGCTCGCGCAATCCACGCCAACAGCAAGAGACTGGGAGGCCCCTTTGTTCCCATTAATTGCGGTGCTATTCCCGAATCACTCATTGAAAGCGAGGTGTTCGGGTTCGAGAAGGGGTCTTTCACAGGAGCGGTGCGTGCCAAAAAGGGATTGATCGAAGTCGCGGAGGGAGGGACGCTCTTCTTGGACGAGGTGGGCGAGATAGCCCCAAAAATGCAGGTGGACCTCCTGCGAGTACTGCAAGATAGAAGCTTTTATCGAGTCGGCGGTGTCGAACCTCTGACTGCCGACTTCCGTCTCATAAGCGCCACCCACCGAGATCTGCAACACTCGGTGACGACCGGGGCATTCAGACAAGACTTCTTCTATCGCATCAACGTCATTACCTTGAGGGTGCCGCCGCTCAGAGAGCGTAAAGAGGATATCCCGCTCCTCGCAAACCACTTTTTGCAGCGTTTTGCCCGTGAAACAAACCGTCATGTGGATTCCATCAGCGACGCCGCCATGAAAATCCTCGTTGATTACCCGTGGCCGGGAAATATACGTGAGCTTGAGAATGTCATCGAGCGAGCCGTGGTCACTTCAAAGAAGAGAATAATTACTCCAGAATCTTTCGCATACTTGATGAGTGATTTCGCAAACGCATCCGGTTCGTCCGGATCCGGCTCCCTTCAAGACGTGGAGATTGCACATATCAAGCGAATCCTCGATGAGACCTCCTGGAATATAAGTCGCGCCTCCAAAGTCTTGGACGTGGACCGAACAACCCTTCACAAAAAAATCAAGAAATACAGCCTGCAACAGCAACACCCGAAGGGGGGGGAAGCCGAGCACCGGTGAACGAGAGTCACAAAGAAGTAGGACCTGGAGCGACGCGACAGGGATTTATTGCTGTTGTTCCGCTCGGAAAAGTAGGGATCGACATCCTTCGAGTCATAGGAGACAGCCTTCAAGGTATTCTGAGATTGCCGGTGGATCTCCTGGACACGGAACCGCTGCCCCCGGATGCGTTCATGGAATCAAGGAATCAACACAACGCCATGACCATCATCAAGCATTTGTCCAACCACTACTCCCGGCATACGATGAAAGTCTTGGGAGTGACCAATAGAGACATCTGCAATCCAATCCTCACCTATGTTTTTGGCGAAGCCTACATGGGAGGCTCTGCTGCCGTGCTCTCGTGTTACAGGCTGTACAAGGGAACCGAGTCCGAATTTGTGTCTCGCGAGATTCTCCTGGAGCGGATAGTAAAGGTCGCTCTCCACGAAATTGGACACACGTTCAACCTGCCGCACTGCCACACGGGTCGATGCGTCATGCGTGCATCTCATAACCTGGCGGAACTTGATCAAAAACTGAACTATCTGTGCGACTACTGCGAGATGTTCCTGTCAGAGGCCGTGAATGAGGCCCTCAAAGGCCGGGACGATGCCCCGGGACACATCGATCCACTGTAATTATAGCCGTTCTCGCAATTAAACGCGAATTGCGTGCATGATTTTGTCTGTCATTC
>JAUPKT010000575.1 GCA_030837305.1 Thermodesulfobacteriota bacterium | reverse complement strand
TCATCTTAGCCGCCTTCAGCTTGTTGCCACTGCACTTCCTGAGGACTGCCGCCACGTGATCCCTTTCCATGGCGTTCAAGTCGCTCATTGGGGCACTTTCATGCGCCTCACCGGAGTAGGTGCGTAGCTGCACAGGAAGATCTTCCGGGGTTATGAACTCTCCTTTGGCCAGGACGACCGCTCTTTCCACTGCGTTTTCCAGTTCTCTGACGTTGCCCGGCCAGTGATGACTAAAAAGCCTGTCCAAGGCTTCTTTTGTGAAACCTCCGATTGTCTTGTTCAGTTGCTCGTTGAAGCGATCGATGAAATTGCTGACCAATTGGGGGATGTCTTCTTTTCGGTCTCTCAGCGGAGGAACTTGCACTGCGATGACGTTCAAACGCCAATACAGATCTTCCCGAAACGTTCCCGAGGCCATGGCCTGGGCTAGATCACGGTTTGTTGCGGCAATGAGGCGGGCGTCGGTGCTGAGGGTCTGCTCGCCACCCACTCGTTCAAAACGTCGGTCCTGAATTACTCGTAACAGTACGACCTGGGTTGAGAGGCTGATCTCGCCTATCTCGTCCAGAAAGATGGTTCCTCCTGCAGCCTGCTCGAACCTCCCTGGTTTTCGACGTATGGCCCCGGTAAAAGCCCCTTTTTCGTGGCCGAACAACTCCGATTGCAGGAGCGTCTCCGCATACGCAGCGCAATTCACCACCACAAAGGGTCCCTTGGAACGTTTACTCTCCTGGTGTATCACCCGAGCCACGACTTCCTTGCCGGTTCCTGACTCGCCCTGAATGAGAATGTGTGAGTCGGTATCGGCAACATCCAGGATGAGTTCCGAGATGCGGCGCATGGCCGGTGATCGGCCTAAAAGGTCGCTGATCCTCTCCAAGCGATCCAGAGTCAATGAAAGCTTGCGATTCACCAGTCTTTCATGGCGCAGGCTCAGGTACAACCTTCTTATGCGGAGCATCGCACTGACCCTTGCAATGAGTTCATCGGGGTCGTACGGTTTGGTGAGGTAGTCGTCGCCGCCCTTGTTGAGGCCTTGGATTTTGTGTTCTAACGAGTCATGGACGGTGAAGATGATGATGGGAACATATTGAAATTCCGCATTGGCCTTTAACTTTTCGGCAAAGGACATCCCGTCCATTCCGGGGAGATTGACGTCGAGCAGTATCGTATCCGGAGATTCGTCTTTTCTGGTTTCGAGTAACTCCCAGGCATCTTCGGCCGATACCGTGAGATCTGCGGCATACCCGGCTGCTTGGAGAAGCTGCTGTGCATAAGGCCCGTTGAACGGATCGTCTTCCACGATAAGTATACGTTCGGTATAAGATGAATCGGTCACGAGAGACCTTTGCACTAAACGAAGTGGTATGCCAAACCCTGCGCAACGGCCACTTTTTCGCCTGAATCGGTCCTTAATTCGACATTCCACAGGCTGATTCGTTTGCGAACATCAACGGGGACAGCCTCTGCAATGACCTTGTCCCCACAGCGGGTGGCCTGAAAGTAGTTGATCTTCACTTCTATGGAGAACGACTTGAAATTTCTGGAATGGGCAGCAACTGCCAAGGCCTGATCCGCGAGCGCAAAGAGCACTGCGCCATGCGACCTGGCTTCAGCGTTGCAATACTCTTCACGAATCATCAAGCTCACTCGAGCATAGTGGTCTCGGACCTCTTCCACCTCAATTCCCAAGAAAGTGGCGAAGGGATCGCGTCCCACAACCTCCGCTGCATAACGGAGAGGATCTTTCGACTGATCTATCAAAGTTGTTGTTTTTCCTGAAAGGTTTCAAGGGTGCTCTGTAAAGCCTTTCGGCTCGAAATCCCTATCCCTTCTTTTCCGATTCATTCTTCTTGCGATCACGCACGTTTTGTTGACGAACCTGTTGATTATGACTTCGAGTTATCTCGAGAAAATTCCTCAACAGCGTTCCACCGTCCGGCCTTGACGGCATCCAGTATTCCGTATGCGCTTGTACTCCGTAGGCCGGCCTTGTGGGGTGTCGCATGATCTGGTAAGGGCACATCTTGTTTTCGGCCAGTGCAACGAAACCGGCCGGGAGTCGTTTCACTTCGTCGTAGTGATTCTGGACAAGGTTGAGAGTGGCGCTCATGCTTTTGAAAAGAGGATCTTCTCTCAATACAAGAACATTGTGCCTGCCCCGCTCGGTAGGGTTGTCTCCATACGGGAAGCAGTCATCCTCGCCACCCCGGATGGGTCCCACCTTGCCTCCAAAGGCCAGAGCAAGCGCTTGATGTCCCCCGCAAATACCAATTACCGGGACCTGGAAATCTTCGATGATGATCTTGAGAGAGGCGAAGAAATTTTGTAGATCCGTCCCCGACTTGCCCCTGTATTTGCACCACGGGATGCCGTTGGGGCTGAGTGCAATGAAGGTTGGTTTTATCTTTGCAATATTCTCCACCGTGGCATCCTTGTATGCCATGATGATGCTCTGACCCTCGGCGCCGGCCCGTATGAGTTTGTCCCTTACGATGACAGCCTGCTTCGAAGTCTGTCCGGAGAACAGGTTGACAACAACCCACACAGGCGACACTCCGAGAGCAGAGCGAGTTGAGGGTAGAACTTTCTCGAGGACCTCGTCTCCCTCGTCTTGTGCGCGGACATTGCCGGTGATCAACACGCAGACGCATAGGAGGGCGGCAAACAAAACTCGAAAACACAGAGCCATCAGCGACAACATTTCCTCCAGGTTCAGTGATACATAACATGCATAACATGACATAAAATGGAGAAAAAAGTAAACAAAAATATTAAGTTCGCATGGTCAGGACACGTATGAAAAGAGCTTTCTCATAATGGGAGATACCCCGCATCCAATTCATAACCGGTCTTTGCTAAACCTCGCCACTCTCCATGAGATCTTTCCATCCGGAACATTATTACCTCAGGTCCAACACCTTACGCGGTTTGAGTCGAACGACACTTTGTTTTGCCTCCACCTCCACAAAAATGAGGAAGTCTCCATTTGGAGATACTGCTTTGAGCAAATGGTTGAGGCAGTCCTCTCCCATCCAACACGCCTGTTCCTCTTGGGGCTCCAAGACAACACCGTTCCCATGAACGAGTCGCTCCACTTCGTCCTGTGTAACGTGCAGGGTTGGAATATGGGTCAGGACATCCACCAATGGTATAATGTGATCCTTCACTGCCTCTTTTCCCCGGGAGACAATTTCATCCATGGGAAGCGCCTGTTCGATGTGAAATGGACCGGACCGGACTCGCCTGAGTGACTGAAGTCTACCCCCTACCCCTAGGTCCCGGCCCAAGTCTCGTGCCACAGAACGGGCGTATGTTCCTTTTGAACACACCATACTCAGTGATAGAAGGGGTACATGCCACGATAGTAACTCGAGGGAAAATATTTCCACTGATCTCTCAGGCAGATCCGGAAAGATTCCTTTCCGGGCGAGCTTGTAGAGGGGAACTCCGGAGTGCTTAATAGCCGAGAAATGGGGAGGAATTTGGGTTATGCGGCCTCTGTAACGCCTAAGGGTTTTGTCAATGTGGTCCATCTCTAGGAAAGATGGGTCTGTCTGAGAAAGGACAGTGCCCTCCCTGTCGCAGGTGTCTGTTTCTTCCCCGAGACGAATGGTCATGATGTAGGTTTTTTGGCTCTCGTCGAGGAATTCCAGTGCTCGGGTTGCAGCGCCGATGGCGATGGT
>JAUPKT010000574.1 GCA_030837305.1 Thermodesulfobacteriota bacterium | reverse complement strand
GATGCACCCCTCTAAGGGGAAAAGAAAGAACTCTGGTGGTGTCAAATCTTATCAAGCGACTTTCCAACCAAGACCATGGAAGAATCATTCCATGACAACAGGCCGAAGTCCCACGACGTTCAATGTATTGCCTTCAGGCGTCTGTGAACAGAGGCACCAACATATTGTCCCAGGGGACAAAAACACGGCCGGGAATTTCGTGATCTCCACAGACCTTATCAACCACGGCCTGCCATTGATCACGGCAGCACGGCACAGGATAGGGGGTGCCAATGGGATGGGCCAATGGATCCTTGGGAGCCAGCTTCTTGAGATACGAGTTTGCAGGATCACCCGGAACATGGTCTCCATCCGAGATATGAACCAAATATGCGGCATTCTTAGGTCTCCACTGTCGTATATAATGAACGGCGTTCTGAAAACTCATGTGGAACGGTCTATTCTCGAGAGGCTCATTGAACCAGTGTGCTTGGATAATAAGAACGTCCGGTTTCATGACGCATGGGGGCTCGTCAATCAGAGACACGAAGTCAGATGTATATGAGACCTTAAAGATGTCCCCCCGATGCTGAAACTCCAGCACATAGCCGACGGATCCTGGAGCCGAAGGCCCATGGAATGTCTTGAACGGCGTGACACGGCAGGTTGAAAGCTGGATCCCTTTGCCTGGAACCGCCAATCGTTTTTCGATCAGGGAACCAACCAAATATCCAAAACGGTTCTCGATGCTTGTCCATGCCGCGTCAGTGGCGTAGACCGGTATCGGTTGCCACACTTCTCTTGGAACAGACCTTCTGAAGGCGAGCAGGTCATCGAGACCCGAAGAATGATCGGCATGCTCGTGTGTAATGAGTATGACATCCGGTCTCGTGACATGGTTTCTCACCATTTGCGCCCTAATGTCAGGGCCGCAGTCCACCAATATGCTTTCAGACCCTCGAAACAATATGGACGTGCGGGTTCTTTCCTCACCGGCCTGTGTCATCGATCGGCAGATGGCGCAGTCGCACGTATGTTCAGGAATGCACCAGGCACTTCCAGTTCCAAGAAATACCATTTCCATTGATCGCCTCAATCCGGGCATCACTTGTAGTGTATTATCAAGTATGTTGGCGGGTTACTTGCCGCGATACACGATGAGTCCGTGGGACAGGTCATAGGGGGAGAGAGCTACGGTGACCCGGTCACCCAGCAGTACTTTGATTCTGAAGCGAGACATTCGACCCGACAATTTAGTCCGAATACTCCGTCCATCATCAGTCTCCACTTGATACATTCCACCGGAATGGACCTTAACAACGGTCCCTTCCACTTTTACATTGTCATCTCTACTCACTGGTACTCCTTGCCCCTCCTGCCTCCGTCAAGGTTGCTTCGCTCGACTGTTGCACGATTGAAGACACCGCCCTTTGTCTAAGCGATGTCTTCCGCCTAATCCTGGATTTATCACTGCCGTTTGTAGGTTGTCAAACAATCTTTCCGTACATTTCCCGGACCCGTTGGAGGTCTTCGGGGGTATCGACTTCAATGGAATCCTTGTCCGTAACAATTATCTTCACTCTATAACCATTTTCAAGTGCACGCAACTGTTCGAGTCCTTCAAGAGCTTCAAGGCTACTCACCGGCATCCTGGAAAATTTCTGAAGGAAATCGTTGCGGTACGCATATATTCCATGATGTTTATAATATGAAGGGTTTTCATCCCGAAGCCTGGAATAGGGGATGGTGGCCCTTGAAAAATAGAGGGCAAATCCATCCTTATCAAACACCGTCTTCACCGCGTTGGGATGCGTCCGCTCCTCATCTCTCAATATCCTATATATCAGCGTACTCATCGGTATCGATGGATCCTCCAAGAGCGGAGTCACTACCTCATCGACCATGGACGGCTCAAAAAGCGGTTGATCTCCTTGAATGTTGACAACAACGCTGTCAGGACTGGTGCCGATTGCTGAAGCTGCTTCCGCAATACGATCGGTACCGGATGCCCTATCCCCCGAGGTTCCAATGACCTTTCCCCCGTACAGATGAACTGCTTTCATGACCTCGGGCGAATCGGTTGCAACATAGACTTCGTCTAGAAGTGGAGACAACAGGGCTCGTTCATAAACCCTCACGATCATGGGTTTCCCCAATATGTCCGCCACGGGTTTACCCGGAAACCGACTAGATTCGTACCGTGCCGGTATAAACGCGATGATTCTGGTTCTCGCTTCCAAATGTGTTCGTCTCTCCTCGAGTTGGGAATAATCGTGCTAGAGAATCAGTTGCTCAGCTTTCGCGAAATCTCGGCTCAACGAAGGGTTACATCACCAACCTACTTGAAGACATCTCGTCCAACAGTTCTTATTGCTGTTGCCAGACTGTCCAATTTCTCTCTTGGAGTGTTGAGGGCCACCGGAAAAACGAGGGTCCGGCCGAGAATCTCATCACTCTGCGGCAGCATACCCGCCTGATAATCCATAGTCCCGCCGTATGGTAGTCCCGAGAACGGATATGGACCCGGCCAGGCTGTCTTCTTGGCAATCAGATGTTCCCAGTTGGGGACGTAATGCCAATAGTTGTTCCGAAAATATATGGCTGAGAACCCTTCGTCGCCGATTCCCTTATGGAACGAAAGGGCCTTGTCAGCATCCGGGAACAAGGCGCATACATGGGTGAAACTGTCTTTTCCGGAATTCGGCACGGCACGCATACGCACTCCCGGCAAGGCCGCTAATGCCTCCCTGATAGGGGCTTGATTCTCCTTCTGGCGCTTCAATATCAGTTCAATTTTCTCCAACTGACCGAGGCCCACAGCGGCCGTCAATTCATGCATGCGATAGTTGTACCCGAGGAAATTCCTACCCTCCATGGCTCGACCAACGGCCGGGTTGTGGTCATGGCCATGATCAGCATATTCCGATGACCTTGTATAGAGATGCCGGTCGTTGGTAATGACCATGCCTCCCTCACCGGTTGTGATGGTCTTGTAGAAATCGAAGGAGAGAGTCCCCATATCTCCCAACGTTCCCACCTTTTTCCCATTCAGCTCGGCCCCTAAAGCCTGAGCGGTATCTTCTATCACTTTAATTCCGCGGCGGGCGGCAATTGCAAGAATCTCTTCTATGCGGGCAGGGGATCCGAGCATGTGAACAGGGATGACACATTTGGTCTTCGGGGTTATCTTC
>JAUPKT010000573.1 GCA_030837305.1 Thermodesulfobacteriota bacterium | reverse complement strand
CCGGGAAACACATCGACACTCACGCTTGCCAAAGCAGTAACACCGCCGAAACTCTTGGTAATGTCCCGAACACTCAAGAGAGGCTCTCGATTTGTTTCTTGTTCTTGGTTCAACCGTCGGCTCCCCAGACTTTAGTTACGTATCAGCAACAGAAAAACGCACGACCAGCGAAACGTAATGTTTTACCTAGATCTCAACCCACCGTTCAAATTGTTCGTACTTCCGCGTGGCGTAGTTCATGAGACCTTCACTCTTGAATACGATAAATCCGGTGAGAATAAGGGCATAAACCGCAATTCTCAGCGTTCCGAAGTCCCTGAGTAGTTCCGATATGGGGACCAGGATCAGACAACCCACTACAGGACCTATCAAAGTTCCTCCGCCTCCGACCACAGTTGCAGCAATGGGAATAATCGAGAAGTCCAAAGCAAACTGTGAGATACCCGCCCACATGTAAATGTGAGTGAGGCACGCTCCGGCCAAACATCCCAAAGCCGAGGCGATAAAAACTCCAAGAGCCTTGTACGTGGTAATG
This sequence comes from Thermodesulfobacteriota bacterium, assembly GCA_030837305.1. GTDB lineage: Bacteria > Desulfobacterota > Desulfomonilia > Desulfomonilales > Desulfomonilaceae > JAUPKT01. The sequence continues at coordinate 4,968 of JAUPKT010000573.1, read as the reverse complement.
TTGATCCCTGAGGCTTTCACAGCCTGATCATTGTCCTTCACTCCACGAAACACCAATCCCACATCTTCCGTCACCAGCCTCCTTAAACCAAAAACAATCACGAGAAGGCTGATGAGCAAAACGTAATACTCCAACCAGGGAGTGGAAAAACCGTCAACCCCGAGCAGGCCGTCCGTCCCCCCAAAAATGTCCAAGGCCTCGATGATTCGTGCAGCCAAAAGAGGGTACATCAAACTGACTATTGCAAAGTACACTCCCCGCAATGGGAGGCACGGCAAGAACAGGAAAGTACAGAGACACGCTCCCATGACCGTCGCTGTCGGGATTGTTACGATGATCGGCAACCCAAATTTCGTATTCAAGAGGCCGGCAATGTATGCGCCTACTCCGATATAAAAACCGCCTCCCAAAGACACGAGCCCAACATAGTTCGCCAGGAAATCAAATCCAATGGCCAGCAGAGCGTAAATGCAAATGATGGAAACCACTTTCTGCCAGTACGGGAAAGGTATAAGAATTATAGGAAGCAGAAGCAAACCCAAAATGAACAAGAGTCTCGGCAATATTAGGTAGGAAATCTCGAGCCAGGATGAAAGGGCGTAGACACCGTCTGTCCGCACCTTGATCCCTCTATCCAATCTCTCCTTGCGTCGGTCATGCCTCTCGGTAAACATCTAAACTCTCTCCTCCAATTCCTTCTGTCTCCCGAAGAGACCACTGGGCCGCAGAATGAGAGTGGTTATGATGGCAACCAGCGCAACCACCACCTGAAAGTGAGAGCCAAGATATACCACGGTCAAGATTTGAGCGAAGCCAATAATGAACGCTGCTAATATCGCCCCTGTCCAACTACCTAGTCCACCGATGATACACACGGCCACTGCCATGATCAGCACATAATAGCCTGCCTCCACAACGATATTTCCAAGGGGCAAGAGAACCACAGCAGCTATTCCTGCCAATACCGAGCCAATGGCCATGGCAACAACCGCCATACGATCCGAATCAATACCCAACGTCATGGCTGCTCGTTCATCTTGGGCCATGCCCTTCAGGGCAAGACCCAAAGAGCTGTAATTGACAAACAACCATAGACTGGCAAAAAGCGCCAGTCCAATTCCAATAACCAGCAGGCGCTGATAATCCACTGAAACACCCATCAAATCCACGCTGCCTTCGATGAAAGGAGGCAATGTGAAGGTAGCGCCCTTCAACCCTCCCCACCTAAGGCCTTCAAGCATGGCAAGCCCGATGGCATACGAGGCAATGATCTCGGATATGGCCATGCCTCTGACGCGAATAAGAATGAACTGATACATGGCTGCTCCGAGGCAGCCCGTTATCGCAAGGGCTCCCAATATGGCCAATGGATAACGTAACCCTGCCTTGTTCATGAGCAGCCATGTAATATAGCCGGTGAGCACGTAAAGGGCTCCGTGCGCAAAGTTGGGCAGCCGGCTCACTCCGTAAACCAGCGTGAATCCCAAGGCCATGAGCGCCAGGGTCACGCTATTGATGATTCCATACAACACAATATCCATGGTATCGCCGTGTTCATGCTCCCATGAGCATACTCTTCAATGATTTCTTAAAAAACCCACCTTCAGAACACCTAAAACCTCTGGAGCCATCGAAAGATCATTGCTTCATCCATGGCGGCAGCAAAATCTTACCTGTTGCAATCTTGGGTGGGAATACAACGACCCGCTTGCCGCCCTGCCATTGAAAGACGCTGCCCACTGCACCCTCTTCCGGATCAAGACTCGGGATCACTTGGTTGCTCTTCGGATCGAAGCGGATCCTACCATAAACCCCCTTTATGTCGATGGCTTTTAAGGCATCGACCACTTTGTCCGAATCTGTAGATCCTGCTCGCTCGATCGCGTCTTTCAAAGCATATACCGCCATGTAACTGGATGATGCGCCGTATCCCTCCGGATCTATCCCATATTTCTTCGCGTATGCATCATAAAACTTCATGGTCCAAGGAGTGACTTCACTGGCAACATTGCCGGCATTGACGACATTGGCGAGGCAGTATTCTCCCTTGCCTTCCGTGGCCTTCCAGAAGCCAGGCTGTTCGGCAGCCGCAATAATGACACCGAATGGCAAAGCAGGAACCTTCATGTCATGCCACTGCTTGAGAAGAATGGCGGACTCCGGCATGTCCATCCAAATAATCATGACCTGGGCCTCTTTCTTCTTCGCATCCAAGAGTCCCATGGAGAAATCAGTGGTACCGGTGGGAAAGACTACAGGGTCACCCAAAACATTCCATCCCTTGCTTGCCATGATCTTGGCGAGGAGTTCCCCGCCTGCTCTCGCATGTGCGACGTCCTGAACCATGATCACAAGCTTGTTCAGCCCGAAATTCTTGCCTATCTCAACAAGACACGGAACCAATTCTCCTGTTACCATCCACTTTGCTTCTCCGGATATTCGGAAACAGTACTTGAACTTATCCGGGTTCTCGCTCACCAGTTGGTGATATTTGGGTGACAGAGATCCTGTTGTCAAAATGGACACCCTCTTGTGCTTTGACAGAAGCGGCATGGCAGCCAAGGCAGCCTCAGATCGCACCGGCTCTCCGACAATGAATTCCGCTTTTTTCTCTAAGATCAACTTCTCAAGGGCCAGCAGCGCTTCACTCACGGGAACCCCGGGTTCGAGGTCGCGAGTGTCGATAACTTCAACCTTGAACGGCCGTTTCTCGTTGCCAACCTTCACCCCTCCCGCAGCATTGATTTCGTCAACAGCGAGCTTTATGCCCTTCTCGGCGGCCCAACCATAAAGAAAACCGGTTGCTAGAGGCGCTCCAAGTACGATCGGCTTGTCGGCCATAGCCATAGCCGCCCCTGAAGCCACCATTATCAAGGACACCAAAACCAAGAGACAATTTCTGCACACGTTTTTCATGTCATCGCTCCTTTTCGGGACAAATTTCCGACTCCGAGAGAATCCACTGTTCACCGCACAGTGTACATGAGAGAGTTCGTTTGAAACACAAATCAGGGACAGACTTCGAATGAAAAAACCTACTTCACTACTCTCAGCATCTGCTTGAACCCTTCTCCCTCAGCCTTTTTCAAGAGTTCAAACAACACTGTCTCTACACTGGTAATTGATGCACCCAATTCCTTGCACTTGGACAATCCGATTTCTTTGTTCATCAGGGTTCTCGAAGACACCGCGTCGGCAACGACCTGCACATCATAATCCATGGAAATCAAATCGGCAACAGTCTGATACACACAAACGTGACACTCAATGCCGCATACTATCGCTTGCTTCCGTCGAAGCTTCTTGAGTGACGACAGGAACGTCTCCTCGCCGCAACAACTGAAACTCAGTTTCGTGAGTGGGGTCATGTCGACCAACAAGTCTCTCACTTCGACTACGGTGGGACCAAGTCCCTTAGGGTTTTGTTCGGTCCAGAGGATCGGGACCCCCAAGACCTGGATACCCTTGACCAGTCTCGTGTTATTATCAATAAGCGGCTCACGCTCGTACATCGCTGCTGCGAGTTTTTCCTGGACGTCTATAAGGACCAGAAATGAATCTTCCACGCCGAGCATTGTAGCCTCCTTTCAGGAAAGGACTCGAAACGCCGGCCAGGTGCCTGTTTGTCCGCTGAGACTTTCACGCTCGGCTTCAAGCTACCGGTCAACGGCTAGTGCTTCAAGTTCATCAAAGGAGAAACATATTAATGAGAGACGTCGTCTTTGCTTCTTGTTGCCGTTCTTCGGTATGCGGGGACCTTTTTCAAGAAGTATCGGCCTCGAAAAGAAGCTAATCGTTTGCCGATGTATGACCAGGATCGGACCCCAGAATATTGAGGGGTGACTTGTCACTGCTCGATACACCTGTCACGTAACCAAACTCCTCCTCAATAATTTGAGCCACACCCTTATAGAGTGTCCTCAACGGTATCTCTGCAGGACACGCCTCTGTGCACAAATTGCAGTCTATGCAACGGCCCGCCATATGAACGGCCCGCGTCAAGTGGAACATAGGGTTCTCTGGAGGGATGTCTCCCGTGGCGATAAGACTGTCCTGTTCCAAAGTGCAGACATTACAGAAACACACTGGGCAAACATTACGGCATCCATAACACTTAATGCAGCGATCAAACTCCTCAAGCCAGTATTCCAGGCGATTCTGCAGGTCCTTCTCTCGAACTTCTCGCACCCTTTCACACGAAACCGGGTCAGTCTTTTGGCCTACTATCACGTCATCCGGAAATGGTTTTCGACATTCGTGGGCTCTTGCCAACTCAGGGGAACATGCCATGCCGACTCGTACAACACGGTCCGCCGCTTTCACTTGATTCCAACGCAGAAGTTCGTTAAGGGCCCTATCGTCACACCCCCTGAGAAGTATCCCAAACGTCATTTCAGGCTCTGCTGCCAAGACGGTCATCAACACCGATGCCAGAGGATAGCGACAATCACCGGGCTCTGCAAGATCCCCCAGGCTCAAGCCATCATCAAGCTCGTCTGCCCCTTGAAACAGGTGAGGGTACACACCGCCTCCATGGCTCTTCAGAGCAAGAAATCCACTAATCTTGCCGTCGGCAAATAACGTTTTGACGTAATCCCTTACTTCATCAATCATTGCTTTTTCCGTGAGTGCATTCCAGGAAACCAACCGGCTCCTTGTGTTTCATAGATCTAATCAATGGTCATCCCATCGCCCGCCTGTCCGCTCTCTTCAGCGGAGAGGGACCAAGCTTCTTAATCTTCTCAACGAACTCTGTTACCACCTGGGCAAAACGAGGCCCTTCGGCAGATGACACCCATTTGAGCACCAGTCTCTCACTCTCTATGCCTGAGAACTCAAGCAACTTCTGCATAAAGGCCATCCGCTTCACCGTCATGTAATTACCATACAGGTAATGACAATCACCGATGTGTCAGCCACCCACAAAAACGCCGTCCGCACCTTTTTGAAACGCCTTCAGAATCTGAT
>JAUPKT010000572.1 GCA_030837305.1 Thermodesulfobacteriota bacterium | reverse complement strand
CTCATCGCGAACTTTTCGGTAACAAGCCATAATCTCCTCTTCTGTCCCACATGTTTCGGCCAGCACGGGAGGATCCATAAAACCCACGTGCAACACTCTCGTCCTGGCCGGGAAAAAGGGACATGTCTCCTGGGCGTGACTGCACAGTGTCACGACGTAATCGAATTCGATGGAAACGAGGGTATCGATATGCTTTGACTCATAATGAGATATGTCGATGCCCACTTCCCGCATAGCCATTACTGCACGCGGATCGACCGGCCGGACATCAATTCCTGCGGAGTAGGGCTCGAATTCGTCTGCTTTGAGATGTCGTGTCCAGGCTTCTGCCATTTGACTCCGGCATGAGTTTCCTGTGCAAAGAAACAATATTTTTTTCTTCTCGGACATGGACCATCCTCTCAATTTCATCGTTCAATCAAGAACTCGCCTCCACATTCCTTGCCATTCGCGTGTTAGGCCTGTATTAGCGGCAAGATATTGGAGACAAAGATATGAATCTCGGAGCCGCGCGTCCAGCCCCAGAAACTTCGTGCAATTCTGTGAGAGTTTGAGCATTATGTTGCGGTCTATCAACGAATGACGTAAGATAACCTCACCCACCAAACTGTTCCCAAGACGTCTGACAACGTATGAAAAGATTTGCGGAAAAATATCTGAAAATATATCCCCATGAATACTCCAAATTCATGTGGATCTCTACGATATTCTTTGTAATTTTCTTTGTCACCGCTATTTTCAGAACGTATGTTGATGCCGCGTTTCTGAAACGCTATGGACCGCAATATGTACCATGGATGCTCCTTATCAATGCCCTGCTCACTTTTCTCGTCTTTGGAATAGTTGATAGGCTTGGTAAGCGCTTCGCAGATCTTTACCTGCTGGTAGGTTTCCTGTCTATTTATGGTGTCGCCTCAAACATCCTCTTTTTTATGGTCAAGGGAGACCTGAGCATCTCCTATCCCATTCTGTATCAATTGCTTTACCTCCTTGACGCCATTCTTCTGGTTTATTTATGGAATATCGCTGGAGATCTTTTTGATGCCCGCCAGGGCAAAAGGGTCTTTCCGATGGTTACGGCAGCCCAGGTGTTAGGCACCACGCTGGGCAGCTTTGCAACAAAGCCTTTCACCATAGGATTTGGTGCTGATTCAACGTTGATCCTCTTCGGATTCGTATGCCTTGGGACAGGTTTCTTTTCGCTGAGGTCAGGGGCAAAGGTCCTCGGAAAATTGATGGCCAAGGGCTCTGCCAAGAAGTCCGTCAGCAAGAAACTTCGCGAGGTTCCCAAGCTTATGATGGACTTCCCCATCGTACGCTATCTGGTCATAACAGGGTTAATTCCTAACATACTGCTTCCTATTTTTCTTTATCAGTTTAATGTGATTGCAGCTCATACCTTTACTACCCAGGAATCTCTGATTTCCTTTTTGAGTATTTTCCGAGGAATCACCACATCCTTGACCTTCGTATTACTTTTCTTTGTGGGTCGCCTGTATCAATCCATGGGGCTCACCAACGCCTCATTAGTCCATCCCATCAATTTTGCTGTACTCTTTGCGTCACTGGCAGGGTTTTTCAACATCTTCGTGGCCTGTTACGGGCAGTTTTCCGTCATATTGATTCAAAGGGCCATTGCAGGCCCGGTGAACAAAGTTCTCTTCAACATTATCCCCAGTGAACTCATGACCTGGAGCCGGATCTTCATCAGGGGCACGGTAATTAAGGTCGGCATGCTCTCCGGCTCCCTGATCATGATCATATTGAAGCCGGTGGTAGATGCTCAAAGTCTGTCTTACATAGCATTGGTACTGTCGGCGTACTGGGTGTTTGAATCCCTCATTTTCAGAAAACATTATAAGAGAATTCTCAAGCAGGTGATCGTTGAGAACAAGATAGATTTCGACCAGATAGAGGCTGTTCGCGCCTTCGATAGTGGCGGGGCTGCCATGGAACTCGGTCCCGTTGCCGTGGCAGATAGGTCCGACGAACGGCCGGCCATTGACACGAAGGGCGCAACCTACATGGATCCGGAAGTGGCCCTGACGCTCCTAGATGACGAAAATGCCATGACACGTGGGGAGGCCGCAGCTTCTTTCATACTCACTCGGGACATAAGGGCCGTGGACAAGCTCGTCAAGCTCTTGGAGGACAGCGACGAGGATGTACGTAAGGCTGCCATTGAAGCACTCATGGGTTACAGGGATGTCATCTTACCGTTCCTCGAAGTTTCGCTCATCGACTCTCCTTCTCGTGCCAGAAGAGGGATTCTGGAAGTCATACGACTTGCCGGACTCAAGGACTTCGAGATGATACCGTTCTTGGGAAAGGAGTTGAGTCTCGCCTACTCAAACCTTTTGGCAATTCGCATCCTGAACGGTATGGAGAAGTCCATCAGTGTGGACCTTCTCCTTCGCCATGTGGTGGAACTCAACGAGGAAAAGCTGGGACTCATCTTTCAAGCACTGTGGGTGTACCATGCCGACATGAGACTTATGTACGAAGCGCTGAAATCCGAGACAGCCTCTCTTGCTGTTGAAATGGTGGAGAATTCCATCAACAAGGAGATCGTGCCGTTTCTTATCCCTCTCATTGAGGATATCCCACTCGAGGAGAAGATAGAAAAAGGTAAGAAGCTTTTTCCCATGATACGAAACGATACCCCTGACAGGATTTTGACCTTTTTGGTCAATTCTGAGGATTCTATCACCAGAATGCTGGCATTGTTTGTTATCGGGGAAAACCTGCCCGGGAGTTCATTCATTCCCGTAATCAAGACGCACCTCGACGATCCATACCCCTTTGTGAGAGAAATAGCTGATTATGCACTCCGAAGAAGCCTGAATGAGGTTGTTCCTATGCCCGATGTAACGGAAAGAATTCAGAAGCTCAAGACGTTTACTATTTTTGAAGGCATGGGTGTCAGGGAACTACACGCCATTGCCTCAGTGGTCAATTTGGAGCACTTTGAGACCGGCGACATCATGATAAGGGAAGGAGAGGAGAACTCCTCGATTTATCTCATCATCACCGGGAACGTGCGTATTCTAAAGGATTATGGGACGGAGACCGAGAAGGAGAAAGTAGTAGTGGGGGAGGGGGCGTTTATAGGGGAATTAAGCCTCTTCACTCGTATGGCCCCCAATGCCACCTGTGCTGCGGCCACCCCTACCGATGCATACGTATTGAAACATCACCAATTCCAAGAAATCATGAGAATATACCCGCAAATCGGCATCAATTTGTGCCGCTTCTTCACCATGAAACTCAGGGCAAGCAATTACTGATTCCCTATACCCCTGGGAACGGCAATCACCCGATCTTAATCCAGAGGAGACTGGCGGTCTCAGTTCCCGGATTGTACCAGTAGCTGGGGACCTCCTGGGACAGGTAGATAACGTCACCGGACATGAGCCGATATTGAGAGTCACCGACGGCAGTTTGCACCAATCCAGAGATCACGTATCCGGCTTCCTCTCCCTTGTGAAATAGAAAGTGGGAAGAGATTCGCGTTTCGGGGGCAATTTCGACGAGGATCAGTTGAACCTGGGTTTCAAGGTCGTCTGGAACCAACAACCTGCCTCGCACCCCGGGCTCTTTTGCCTCCAACAACTTATATTCTGTTGATTCAGACAGCGGAAATGCAATGGGGCGAGCCGCTCGGGTTCGACTGCCAAAGAAGGAGCTGACATCAACGCTGAGTATCTCTGCCATTTTCATGAGGGCAGGAAGGGATGGGTATATGAGATTTCCTTCAACCTGGGATATGGTGCTGGGAGTTACCCCGACAAGTCTGGCCAATTCACTCTGGGATAGTCCTCTT
>JAUPKT010000571.1 GCA_030837305.1 Thermodesulfobacteriota bacterium | reverse complement strand
GGCGTTCAAATAGGTCCGGATACCATCGTATACCCGTGCACGGTAATAAGCGGGAATACCGTGATCGGCAGCGATTGCATCATTGAATCAGGTGTTCACATTTTGGATTCGGTCTTAGGAAATAGTGTCCGGGTATTGCAAGGGTCCCGTTTGAATGGGGCAACCGTCCGGGACAATGCCTCGATTGGCCCTATGGCTCACCTGAGACCTGGAGCCGATATAGGAAGGAATGCAAGAATCGGGAATTTTGTAGAAGTGAAAAAGACGGTGATAGGGGACGGCACCAAAGCTTCGCACCTTACTTACCTTGGCGACAGCACGATAGGGCGTAACGTAAACATAGGCTGCGGGACCATCACCTGCAATTACGACGGAAAGAAGAAACACCCCACCATTATACATGACCGGTGTTTTGTGGGATCAGATGTTCAATTTGTGGCACCGGTTGAAATAGGAGAAGGAAGCCTTATTGGCGCAGGGAGTACCATAACCAGGGACGTGCCGCCCAATTCATTGGCGGTGTCTAGGAGCCGCCAAAAGATCTATCCGCTGCGAGAGAACCAAGGATCCGGATCCGGCGATGAGAATAGGTAACCTTGATCTGGAAGGAAATACATTCTTGGCTCCCATGGCAGGAATTACGGATTTTCCTTTCCGAAAAACAGTTGAACGCTTCGGGGTCTCCGCTCTGTGGACTGAAATGATAAGTTCATGTGCCGTTGTGGCATCGGCTCGAAACCTTGAGACGCTACGTTTGGCCGACCACCAAAGACCCACGATCTGTCAAATAAGTGGCAATGATCCCACGGTAATGGCGAAAGCTGCAGAAAAACTCCAGGAAATGGGCGCAGCAGGCATAGACATCAACATGGGGTGTCCGGCACGAAAAGTCGTGCACAGCGGTTCCGGCGTCGCGCTCATGAGGAATGAACCGTTGGCTGGAAAAATTGTCGGTGCCGTGAAGAAGGCCATTACCGTACCCCTTACCGTCAAAATAAGGTCTGGTTGGGATGTCCATAATCAAAACGCACCGGACTTTGCCAAAATGATTGAATCTGAGGGAGTTGATGCTATAATAATACATTCAAGAATTCGATCGAACAGGCATTCAGGTCCACCGTCCTTGGGGGTAATCAGGAGGGTCAAGGAATCTGTCGGCGTACCGGTCATAGGGAACGGCGGCATCTCGGATGTGCCGGAGGCTCAGGCCATGATCCGAGAAACCGGCTGCGACGGCATTATGATTGGCCGCGGTTCACTCGGAAGGCCGTGGTTTCTGAAGACGGTTATGGCGAGTCTGGGTAATAAGCACGGTCAAAGTGTCACCGCAAGTAGTGTTCTGGATATTATCGTGTCACACTTTGAGCTGTCCCAGGAGATGTGGGGTACCCAAAGAGCTGTGAGGCGTATGAGAAAGCATCTCGGGTGGTATTCTCGTGGATTCGAAAACGGAGCCGATTTTCGGAGCCGGGTTTTTCGAGAAGAGACTCCGAACACGATCTTTCAATTGTTGAAAACTTTTTTTGGGAAGGCTGCAATTATATGAAGAGGGACGAAGTCGGGAAGGAAGGAAGCGAGAGAAATCCTGAGGCTCCGTTAGCGGATGAGACAGCGAGGGGACTTCCCGAGAAGAGCATCGGGGAGTCCATAGACCTTCTCGTGGAATATCTCTTCGACAACGGCGTGAACAACATTCACCCGCTCATCATGGGGGAAGTCGAAAGACGTCTGATTATAAGGGTTCTTGAAAGAAGCCGGGGCAACAAACTTCAGGCAGCCGAGCGGTTGGGGATAAGTCGCAATACCTTTCATCGGAAGATCCAAAAAATGAAAGAGTCGTTGACCACGGAAACGGACGAAGGGCGAGCCTAAAGACATCGTCAGGGGATTTGGAAGTCATGGTTTTTTGCAACTTTGGGTAAGGTGATGTCTCCAGATCATGTTTCCAAGCGCAAGCATTGAACTACTATTCATTCTTGTCCCTGTGGATGACACTCAGTTGGAGAGCCCGGCGGTCTTCAACATAATTCTTGACACATATTGCTAAAGAAATATAATCAAAGCGGATCTCAATAAACCTAAAGGGAGATTCCCATGGACTCCGAAAAGCTTGCTCTTCTCGAAGAGAAGATCATGCATCTCATAGAGCAGAATGACCAATCCAAAAGAGAACAAGAGCGTTTCGGCAAGGAATTGGAAAAAAGAGACAAAAGGATAGGAGAACTGGATCGAACAATCAAGAAACTCCAGAAGGACCATAAGGCGGCAAAAGGCAAGTTGGATAGAATCATTGAGAAGCTGGAGGCTTTTACCTGACCAGACCAAATTCCACCTCCGCTGGTGCAGACGGCATATCTGAAAATACCACTGGAGTGGTTCGGGTGCGTTTGTTCGGGCGAGACTATGGCATAAAAGGGCATGGAGAAACAAAATATGTTGAGATGCTGGCTGATTTTATAAACGAAAGGGCTGAGAACATTAGGAAGAAGGGAACAGTCCTTTCTACGTTGGATCTGGCAATCTTGACACTACTCAACATTACGGACGAAATGTTCCAAGAAAGAAGGCTACAGGAGCGGACCAAGAGAGATACCAAGAAAAGAAAAAGCGGCCTCTCTTGACTTAAATCGGAAGCGAATCATCAGTTTGATGTCCCCTGCGCGGTTCGTGATTGGCAGTAATTTTTTGAGCCAACACTCAAAATAAGGGAACTAGAACCGACTGTGGTGCGCAGGCCTGCCTCGAAGCAGGAAGCCTTAAACAGTAGCAAGGTTCCCACCTGGGAAACCAGGTTCAAAAGATCTGTCTCCACGGCCGATTGCGGGGGACTCATCCACTTCCGATTGAGTATATATTTTAATACACAATTAATGGGATGTGATGTCAACCGCAGGTCGTTTCGCGGAGATAAATATATATCGGAGAAATCAGGAACTACTTCTCTTCAATCAACCTTGACTCCCAGTTTCTTAGTCTGATTTTCTCTCTTCAAAGCATCCCATCATACTGCCGTAAACGGAGGGAACAGTGGAATCTCTCGCTGATTTGATTCCTTCCCTTGTTGGACTCATAGTGGGGATCGTAGCTGGTTATGTCGGAGCAAGGGCGATTGACCGAAGTCGCCTTAATTCCGCTCAGTTGAGAGCCTCTGAGGTTCTCAGAGACGCGGATAAAGAAGCCGAGACCATCAAAAAAGAAGCCTTGCTACAGGCCAAAGACAAATTGTTTCAGGCCAGAGCTGACATGGAAAATGAAATCCGGGAACGGAGAGCGGAGTTTTCTGCTCGTGAATCTCGGCTTTTGAAGAAGGAAGAACATCTTGAACGCAAGACCGGTCACATTGAAACAAAAGAACAGGCTTTAGTTAAACAGGAAAAAGAAATTGAGAGTGCCCATAAACGGGCCAAGGACAAAGAAAAAGAAGCCGAGAATCTGCTCAGAAAACAGAATGAGAAATTAGAACAATTGGCCGGCATGTCTACTTCAGAAGCTAAGGAACTCATTCTCAAAAAAGTCGAAGATGAAACCAGAATTGAAAGTGCTCGTATCATCCGGCAGATAGAAGAAGAGACAGCGACCCAAGCAGACAAGAAAGCCAAAGAGATTATTGCTACAGCCACCGGCAGATATGCCGCCGATTATGTGGCCGAAAGAACCGTCTCTGTCGTGAACCTCCCCAATGAAGAAATGAAGGGCCGCATTATTGGACGTGAGGGGCGAAATATAAGGGCTATCGAGGCCGCCACAGGTATCGACCTCATTATTGATGACACTCCGGAAGCCGTCATATTATCGGGATACAACTCCATAAGACGAGAAGTGGCTCGCATCTCTCTGGAGAGGCTCATAAACGATGGGAGAATTCATCCGGCGCGAATAGAGGAAGTCGTAAAAAAAGTCGCGCGAGAAGTCGAGGAGACCATAATAGAAGCGGGGGAACAAGCCAGTTTCGACGTTGGGGTCCACGGCATACACGCGGAATTGATCAAACTGCTTGGCAAACTGAAATATAGAACATCCTATGCACAGAACGTCTATCTCCATTCCGTTGAGGTCGCATTTTTGTGCGGCATTATGGCCGCAGAGTTGGGTCTTAACCAAAAGAAAGCCAAACGGGCAGGACTGTTGCATGACATAGGTAAAGCCATAGATCATGAAGTCGAGGGCGCTCATGCCGTCATTGGAGCGGATATTGCCCGTCGATTTGGAGAATCATCGCTCATAGTGAATGCCATCGCGGCCCATCACGGAGACGAAGAGCCTTCAAGCACGATAGCTGCTCTCGTGCAAGCAGCCGACACACTCTCCGCTGCAAGGCCGGGAGCGCGCAGAGAAATGCTTGAAAACTATGTAAAGAGGCTTGAAGATCTGGAGAGGATCGCGGACTCCTTTAAAGGGGTGAGCAAATCCTTTGCCATTCAGGCTGGTCGAGAAATACGGATCATTGTAGAAAATACCAACATTTCCGAGGACGGCTTGAGCCTTTTGGCGCGGGATATAAGGAAAAAGATAGAAAAGGAATTGTCGTATCCCGGGCAAATCAAAATAGTAGTCATTAAAGAGAGTAGAGCAGTGGAATACGCTCGATAGTTGAACGAGGTCATCTATGGAAGCCCCTCAGTCCCTCTTAACCGAGGACATTGTCCGCCTCAAGGCTTTGAGGGAGGTATTAGGGGGTTTTGCTCACGAAATATCCCAGCCGCTCAATGCAATCATGATTGCCACACAAGTTCTCAAACTGGGAACTCAACGGAGCGGATTGTCCCATGAAGAGCGCAGTTTTTTCCTACAGCGGCTTGAATTGGTCGCTTCCCAAGTTCGGAAGGCGGGCGACACAATAGAAGTGCTCCGCAAGTTCATCAAGGGGCCGCCATCCTCCGAAAATGGCACCGATTTGAAGACCACCATCGAAACGATCCTCTCTCTAATGGGACAGCAGCTTTCGGGAAGAGGCATTCGAGTTGTTCTGGGAATAAATGAAGCACATTATAGTACGAGTCTCGATGTTCAGACCACGGAGAGCCTCTTGGTCAGTTCTCTCGCCTTTGCAAGAGATGCGGTAGAATCGGTTGGCAGGAAACACGAGGGAGCCGGCTTGCCGTATGACAAGGTTCTTGAAATAAGACTTTATTTGGAGGAGGAGAGACCTCAAGTTCATATTGAGTGGCGGGATACATTTCGACTGCAAGATGAGCAAGAAAACGATGCAGTCGGTTACGGCCTGCAAGAGGCCGCAAGCGTACTATCTACACTGGGAGGACAGATCAATACGACGAGATGTGGAGTGGTCCTGCAATTCCCGTCGCACCTCAGTACGTAACGATTGTCTCATGTCCTCAGGATCCGGATTTACTATCTTAATGATTGGGCGGTGAGGGAATGCTGAGGGGTTTATTGAAATCTTAACAGTGAAGAGGACGTCTTTCGCCCTGTTCCCAATAGTAAACCGACCATTACACCTAATAGCTCCGGCGGTGGATAGAGTTGTCTCCCATGAAAATTGACTGATTGACACTGCAGACCATTCTGATAATATTGCGCTACAAGGAGGAAAGGGCCCCATGAAGTCCTGTGCGCATGAGGAACAGAATTGTTGAAAACTTCGGAGCGATCCACTGATTGGGATGGGAGTGGAGAAAGGTCAGTTTGTTCTCTTTGGGCTCCGATAAGCCTGTTACTCCTGTCAGCCGTCGCCCTGTGTGGATGCGCGTCATCGGCAACGGTGTTAAGGGATAAACTTGACTACAGGCCTGCAATATCAAACGCGTTCTCTCATGCAATTTCAATCGGTCCCTTTGCGAGCAAGGCCCCATCGGTCAAGAAAAGCGCATTCCCGGCTCTTCCCAATGAAGAGAATACACCACGAGTAAGGGCTTTTTTACGAAAATACGCTTACGAACAACGAAATACTACAAAAACCTATCTCTCCTCACTTGGACCGTACCTGCCTATGCTCAAACAGCAGGCTAGAGACAACGGCCTTCCTGAAGAAATGTCATATCTGGTGATGCT